>JAICXG010000160.1 GCA_025980625.1 Chthoniobacterales bacterium | reverse complement strand
GGCTCGACACGGGTGCTCGGGTTAAGGAGCATCGGCGCTCTTGTCCCGGCGGCTTCGAGGATCGGCGGGTCCTTTCACTCGTTACCGGCGGGGCTGCACGCCTGCCGCTATACTCGCGCAGTCGCGGTGCTTGGTGACAGTCCGAGTGGTCTCAGCCTAACGACGGCTCGATCAATCCGAAATCGCCACTTTTGCGGCGGTAGAGGACGTTGACGCGCGAATTGCGCGCGTTCATGAAGACAAGAAACTGCCGGGTCGACATCTCCAGCTGCAAGACGGCTTCATCGACATACATTGGCTTTACGGGATAGCGCTCCGTCCGCACCACGGTGTGCTCGTGGTGTTCGTCCATCTCAATCGGTTCGGGGTGGAGCACCTGCTCTTCGAGATGCCGCACGTCATTCTTGCGCGGACGGTGGCGACGAAGAAGGCGGGTTTTGTATTTGCGCATTTGGCGCGCGATCTTGTCCATGACGGCGTCGATTGCGACGTAAAGGTCGTCGGTTTCTTCGCAGGCTTCGATGGTGATGTGGTTGGAACAGATAAGCACGACCTCGGCGCGATGCCGGTATTTCTCGACCCCGACGATCACGTGCGCCTCGATGATCTTGGGATAATCGAGGTGCAATCCCTCGATCTTGCGCGTCGCGTAATCGTTGATCGCGGGCGTGATCGCGAGATGGCGGCCGGTGACTTTGACGGTCGGGTTAGTGTTGGCGGTTTGCATGCGATTCCTTTGTTACATGTGAAAGCGTTCCCCGAGATACAACTGCCGGCTGATTGGGTCGTTGATCAGGAAATCCTTGGTCCCTTCGCTGACGACGCGGCCTTCGTCGATGAGGTAGGCGCGATCGACGATCGAGAGGGTTTCGCGCACGTTATGGTCGGTGATGAGAATGGCGAGGCCGCTTTTGCGCAGGTTCACAACGAGTTGCTGGACGTCGTAAACCGCGATCGGGTCGACTCCGCTGAAGGGCTCATCGAGCATGAGCAGCTTCGGACTGGTGACGAGTGAGCGCGCGATCGTTAGGCGGCGTTTTTCGCCGCCGCTCAGGGTGAGGGCGGTGTTCTTCGCGATCCGGTCGATTCCAAATTGATGGAGCAATTCGTCGCAACGCTGCCGCCGCTCCTTTTTGCTCAAAGGCAGGGTTTGCAGAATCGCGAGGATGTTCTGCTCGACCGTCATCTTGCGGAAGATTGATTCCTCCTGCGGGAGGTAACCCATCCCGAGCCGGGCGCGCTTGTACATCGGGTAATCGGTCACATCCGCCCCGGAGAAGAGCACACAGCCGCGATTTGGCCTAACGAGTCCGACGATCATGTAAAAGGTCGTCGTTTTGCCGGCGCCGTTCTTCCCGAGCAAGCCAACGATCTCGCCCTGGCTGACCGCGAGGTTGATCCCGTTCACGACGGCGCGGCCACCGTAGATTTTGACCAGATCCTCCGTGTGCAGAACCTCGGCGTGTTCCTCCGGCTGGAGAGCTTGCCCCGAAGCCGGCGCTGCGATCGGCGCTATAGCGCTCGAGGTGCTCATGGCTTCTTCTTCCGTCGTTTTGCTTTGGGCTTGGGCGTTGGCGTGGCGCTGGCGGATGGGCTGGGGGAGGGACTTTTCTCCTGCCTGATTTCTGTTCGGCTGGGGCCGTGAGTGGTGAGGTGGCCCTCCTGGTTCAAAATCATGACTGTATCGGGACTGGTCGCGATGTGGGTATCGAGGCCTTGTTGCACGCGCGGGCTGCCCGTCAGCACCACATTGCTATCCGAGGAAGTATAAACCGCCTTTTCCGAAAGTCCGATCGCCCGATTCGGTGGCGCCCCGTTCTCGCCCGGCTTCTCGCGCACCACGCCTACGTGCCCCTCCGCAATCGCTTTTTCCAAGCCTTGGCCTTCTTCTTTGTGAATATGAACGGTGAGTTTGTCGGATTGGATGTTAAAGCGCGGATCGAACACCCGGACGTGGCCGGTGAAAACGCCTAACCGTTTCTCCGTGTCGAAGGAAGCTTCATCGGCGTAAATCTGGGTCGTGATCGGCTCACCATTGGCCGCGGTTTCGGAGAGAATAGGATTTGCGTGGGGACTGGGCGAGGCTGCCGGGGTGCGGACCGGCTCCTGAGCGCCAGAACGGGTCGCCGTCGCGATGGCAAAGAGGCAAGCGGCGAAGAAGACGCGTCTCATTTTTTGGCGGCGCCGCCGGCAATTTCCTTCTGGTTATAAATCGTCATGTGCACCTTGCCGCTCAGGGTGCCTTGATGGGTCGTGGTGTTAAACTTCATCTCGTCGCCGGCGATCTCGAAATCGGTCCGGCTGATCTTGCTCCGCTTTTTCGATTCCAGCACGCGCGTGTCGAGATTGAGGATGCCATCGGACATCGCGATCTTGAAATCGGGCTGCTCTTTCTCATCGAACGTCTGCATCTTCAAGTCTTTGAAATGGACATGATTGTCGTCCAGCCGCGAGGCGGTGGCGGCTTCAAAGCGGCCGACGAGACGGCCTTGCATATCGTAATTCGGGAGAACCAGCCCCTTCGCTTCGTGTCCGACGGTCAGCGGGATATTCTTTAGCCCGATCGCCTCTGGCGATTCGCCCGGGGTCGGGGTGGGGGTGCTGCGGTGATGTTTGCTGCCCCCCAACGCGAGACCGCTGCCGAGCAAAAGGGAAAGAAAGCTCAAGCGCGCGCTTCGCAACCAGCGCGCGCTACGACACGACGGCATGGATCTTTTTTAACATGCGAAGGTGCCTGGGTAAATCCTTTAGCGGGACCTGATTTGGCCCATCGGAGAGCGCGCGCGCGGGATTTTCGTGCACTTCCATAAAGATTCCGTCGCAGCCAGCGGCGAGCGCAGCCCGGGCCAGCACCGGCGCGAGCGCGGCGTCGCCCGAAGTGGCATCGCCCGCGCCGCCGGGGCGTTGCACGGAATGAGTTGCATCAAAGATGACATGATAACCGGCTGCGCGAATCCAGGCGAGCGCGCGCATATCGGCCACAAGATTGTTGTAGCCGAAGGTCGTGCCGCGCTCGGTGAAAAAGAACTTCTTCGCGCCGAAGGTTTCGAGCTTTTCCGCAATATTGCGCACGTCCCAGGGCGCGAGGAACTGGCCCTTCTTCACGTTCACGACCCGACCTGTTTCGGCGGCGGCGCGGATCAGATCGGTCTGACGACAAAGGAACGCGGGGATTTGCAGGACATCAATAAACTCAGCCGCGATCTCCGCCTCGTTAGGCGAATGCACGTCGGTCGTGACCGGCATTCTGATTTCGCGTCCGATCTCGCCTAACAATGCGCACCCTTCGCGGACGTCGATGCCGCGAAAGGACCGGACGGAGGTGCGGTTCGCCTTGTCGTAGGAAGCCTTGAAGATGAAAGGCAAATCCTCCGCCGCGCACATCCTGGCGATCTTGCGCGCCATTCGCCTAACGAACGTCTCGGATTCGATCACGCACGGGCCGAGGATGAAGGCAGGGATCTTCCCGCCGAGTTTTACAGGTTCGATCGTTAGGATCGGCATGCGCGCCGCATCATGGATTACTCAAAACGAAAAAGCTAGTGAGCGACCGACTCACGCGTGAGAAGCGGAGCGAAACCGCACTGCCTGGTTTAGTCCCCAGAAGCCACTGTCTCGAGCAGCTCCGGGTCCGCTGGCATTTCGTCGAGCGGGGCGGATTCGATCCCGACGATCGTGTAACGGCCGGTGTCTTCTGTGGTGTTCAATTCAACCACTTCACCAACCCGCCGGCCTAACAATGCCTGGCCGATCGCCGTCTGGTAGGAAATGATCGAGCGCTCCGGATCGCCGTCCCACGCGCCGAGGATGGTGTAGGTTTCCTCCTCATTTGCCGCGGTGTCACGCAGCGTCACGATGGTGCCGATCGAGGCCTGCGAGAGGTCCGGATTTTCGAACCCGGTGCCACGCGCGCGATGCAGATCGCGCTCCAGCTCGGATTTACGCCGCATCAGGACCGCTTGCATCTCTTTCGCCGCTTTGAATTCGAAATTCTCGCGCAGGTCGCCATAGGAACGAGCAACCCCGATCTCACGGCTGTTCTCCGGGATTTTTTTGTTCACCAACTCTTCCAACTCCGCCTTGCGCCTTTGCAGGCTGCTCCAGGAAACGACCAACCCGGCGCTTTTCTCCTCCAGGCCTTGGCCGCTGATCAGAGTTTGCAGCTCGGGATAAAGTTTGATGATCCGGGCCATGAGCGAGCGTTTCGTCAGCTCGTCAAAAACCGGGCTGAGCATGAGGCGGCGCATCGCGTCTCGTGCCAGGCCGGAGTCGGCGCCAGCAAACATGTCGGGGATCAGCTCGCGATCATCGAGCAGGAGATCGCGCAATCGGGTGCTGCGACTGTTGCTCTCGTTATGCTGATCGCGCTCGATCGCGGAGAGAATCGCGCCTAACAAATCGGGCGTGATCAATTCCCGCCACTCGGCGCGGTTCTTGCCGAGCCAGAACAGCATCTCGCTCGTCGCCGAGTGCTCACGCAGGCTCCGGTCGAGCGCAGTGCGCAGTTCCTCGCGTTTGCCATTTTCGACGAACAAGCGCGGCACCTGCCCAACGAGCCGGGCGTTGTGGCCCTGCATCAATTGCAGTGCGCGCCCCGGCCAGTTTTCGGCGAGGGCAGCGGGCAGCGCCTGCACAACGCGCTTTTCCTTGGCCGAGGGAAGCTTTGGCAGAATCATGTCGAGCCGGGATGCCTCCTCACGAATCAATCCCTCGAGCGTGAGATCGGGTTGCGTGCTTTTCAGGTTCGGCTCGCGCTGGAGGAGATCGTCCCGCCCGATCACAAACTCGAACGCCATCGCTGGATTGAGCCTCTGATTGCGCCCGCCCGCGTCCTCCAATTCCGCAATGAGCGGCTGGAGCTGCTTCTCCGGTTCCTTGAACTCGTGATGGAGTTTGATGATTTGGTCGAGTGCGGCGGCTTGTTCTTTGGGCTGCCGCGCTTGCTCGAAAAACCGGAGCAACTCGTGCGCGCGATCGACCGGGCCCGCGCGCAACTCGATCGGCTCGTTCTTCTTTGTCGGGATAAAGAAATTGCCTTCCTTTTTCAGGAGTTTCTTCGTCGCCTCCCACCAGCGCTTGAATTCCGGCTCGGTGAAAATCTCGCCTGACAGCCAGGCGCTGATCTGCGCCTGGGTCGCTTTGCCCCCGAGGCTCTCCAGGATATTCTGCACCACTGCGGTCGCATTTTCTTTGAGTTGAAGCTTGAGCCCGGGTAGGTCGGTAGCTTTGCGGGCGAGGAAATGCTCGGGCGGGATCGGGGTGAGAGCCTCGGCCGCGTATTGCAACTGCATCGGGTGCGCCTTCTTTTTCTCGAAGTCGATCACGATCTGGTTGAGGAGAAGATTCCAATCCGCGACCCGGCCGAAGCCCCAGCTTTTGTGCAGGCAGAAGGTGCCGGGCTTGAGTTCTTCGAGCGCTTCAGCGGCTGCGATTGTTAATTTCCCGGAGTCGACCAACTTTTGCAGCTCGGAATCCATAAAAGCGTTGAACTTTACGATGTACGAGCCGCTGCACCCGCGCAAACGGAGCCCCCCGGTTTCTCGGTTGCCCCCCAACTCCAAGCGTGGAAACCTAGCGCCGCGTGTCGGGCAGCATTTGGTTTTGGGTTGCATTTCACATTGGAGTTTTCGCCGCCCTGGCGCTCGACCTTTTCAGCGACCGCAGGCATGAGCGCATCGGTTTGGGAAGCGCGGTCTGGCGCAGCCTGGCGTGGGTGGCGCTTTCCCTCAGCTTCAACGCCGTTATCTGGTGGTGGCAGGGCTTCGATCAGGCGATCGATTTTTTCACTGGCTACGTCATCGAGTACTCGCTCAGCGTTGATAACATCTTCGTTTTCGGGCTCATCTTCTCCTACTTTCGTGTGCCCGCCCGCTACGAGCATCGGGTGTTGATCTGGGGAATCGTCGGCGCCCTCGTCATGCGCGCGATCATGATCGGGCTGGGAGTCGCGCTCGTCTCGCGCTTCCATTTCGTTCTCTATATTTTCGGGGCATTTCTCATTGTCACCGGGCTGCGCATGTTTGGGAGCAAGGCGGCGACGCTCGATCTCGATCATAATTTTGTTCTTCGCAATGTCCGCCGCCTGATGCCGGTGACGCAGGATTATCACGGGCCGAAGTTCATCGCCCTCGTCGCTGGCCGCCGCATGCTCACACCGCTCGCGCTAGTCCTGGTGGTGATCGAAGCCATGGACCTGATCTTTGCGGTCGATTCGATTCCGGCGGTGCTCGCGATTACCCGCGACACCCTCATCGTCTACACCTCGAACATCTGCGCCGTGCTCGGGCTGCGCTCGCTCTACTTCCTGCTCGCCAATTTGATGACACGATTTGTTTATCTGCGCATCGGCCTGGCCATTATCCTCTGCTTTGTCGGGGCGAAAATGGTGGCCGAACCGTGGCTTAAATTGCCGAGCTGGATGTCGCTCCTCATCATCCTTGCGATCCTCACCGTCACCACTGTGGTTTCGCTCGCGGCGAGCAGGAACACGACG
>JAICXG010000359.1 GCA_025980625.1 Chthoniobacterales bacterium | reverse complement strand
GTTGACGATCAGGTCGCGATTTTTTTCGTTAAATTGCTGGAACATAATTTCCGCGGTTTCAATTCCGCGCGGCCCTGCCTACCATAACCAACTCACTTATGAATGCTCGTGCTTTGCTCTTGTCGTTGCTTTTTCCGGCCGTTGCTTTTGCCGCGGACACGATCACTCCACCGAACAGCCTTGTCCTTGATGGTGTCCCGCCGATTCCGAGCGCGATCGAACAAGAGGTCGGCCGTTATACCGAAAGCCGGGCGGCCACCTTTGCGGACTGGCAACCGGACAAATCGGGCATGCTCATCCTCACCCGCTTCGGCGACACCAACCAGGTGCACCTCGTGACCCAACCGGGCGGGGCGCGTACCCAACTTACTTTTTTCGCCGACCGGGTGAATGACGCAAGTTTCGACCCGAGTAATGGTGCATTCTTTGTCTTCTCCAAAAGCGCCGGCGGGAACGAATTCAATCAAAACTATCGGTATGATTTCGCGACCGGCGACATCACCCTCCTGAGTGACGGCAAATCGAGAAATTCCTCCCCGCTATGGAGCCACGTGGGCGGCCATTTCGCCTACACCTCGACCCGCCGCAACGGCACCGACACCGATATTTATCTCGAGTCGCCTAACGACCAAAGGACCGACCACCTGCTCGCGCAACTAAAAGGCGGCGGCTGGCAGATTGCAGACTGGTCGCCGGATGAGTCACAGCTGCTTGTGCTCGAGTATGTCTCGATCAACGAAAGTTATCTCTGGCTCTTCTCCACCAGGACTGGCGCGCGCACCGAACTCACTCCACCGCAACCCGCCGGCGCCGAAAAGGTCTCCTACTCTCAGGCCCGCTTTGCTGCGGATGGCAAAGGCATTTTTGTCACAACCGATCGTGACTCGGAATTTCAGCGTCTGGCTTACATCGATCTCGCGAGCAAGCAGCACACTTGGCTTTTGCCCAATGAAAAATGGGATATTGACGACTGGGACCTGAGCGGCGACGGCAAGCACCTCGCTTACACCTTGAATGAAAACGGCAGGAGTACGCTGCACGTGATCGGCATCGCAATGCTGCATGGCAAAATGACTGCCATGCCCGAGCCCGATCCAGTCTTCGATCCGACACTCGCCGCCTCGATCATCAGCGGCCTGCGATGGCAGCGCGGCGCGAACCGCAACATGCTCGCTTTCGACGTGAACAGCGCCCACTCGCCTTCCGACGTTTACAGCTGGTCGCCCGACGCGCCGGGGAATGCCGTCACGCGCTGGACAATGAGCGAGACTGGCGGCATTCCCGCCAGCCAGTTCGTCGAGCCCAGGCTTGTGACTTGGAAGTCATTCGATGGGCGCCAGATCAGCGGCTTCCTTTATCAGCCCGACCCGAAGAAATTCTCCGGCCCGCGCCCGGTGGTTGTGCAAATCCACGGCGGCCCTGAGTCACAGGCGCGGCCCGGTTTTCTCGGCCGCAGTAATTACCTGATTAATGAGCTGGGCTGCGCGCTCGTTTTGCCTAACGTTCGCGGCTCGGCTGGTTACGGGAAGTCCTTTCTCCTCCTCGATAACGGCCTGAAGCGCGAGGGTTCCTACAAGGATATCCTGGCCCTGTTTGATTGGATAAAGACTCAGCCGCAGCTCGACCCCGGAAGAGTCATGGCCTATGGCGGATCCTACGGCGGCTTCATGACGCTTCAGGTCGCGACTAACTATGCCGACCGGATTCGGTGCGCGGTCGATGTCGTCGGGATTTCTAATCTCGCCACGTTCTTAAAAAACACGGAGAGTTATCGCCGTGACTTACGCCGGGCGGAATACGGTGACGAGCGCGATCCAAAGGTGGCGGCGTTTATGGAGCGGATCGCCGCCCTGAATAACGCCCAGAAAATCACCAAGCCACTCTTTGTCGTGCAGGGCGCCAACGATCCGCGCGTGCCGAAAACGGAAGCCGAACAAATCGTCGCCACCCTAAAGAAGCAGGGCACACCTGTCTGGTACATGCTCGGCAAAGACGAAGGTCACGGCTTCGCCAAGAAGAAGAACGCGGATTACTTTTTTTACGCGATGGTGCAGTTCATTCGCGATTATTTGTTGAACTAGCGGCGGTACCATCAGCGCCGTCATCCCGAGCGCAGTCGAGGG
>JAICXG010000138.1 GCA_025980625.1 Chthoniobacterales bacterium | reverse complement strand
TGATTGGTTACTTTCTCATCGATCTGCGGCGCGATCGGCGGGATTTGCACCGTTACCTCCGCTGGATTGAATCGCTCCTCATCCAAGTTCTCGCGCAATACGAAATTGAAGCGACGGCGCGAGCGGGGCTCACCGGCGCCTGGGTCGAGGAGCGCAAGATCGCGTCGATCGGCGTGGGCGTGCGGCATTGGGTCACGATGCATGGCTTTGCTCTAAATGTGAGCGGCGATCTTTCGCCCTTTGCGCAGATCACGCCCTGCGGGATCCGGGATGTAACCATGACGTCGCTGGAAATCGAGAGCGGCCTGGTATTGCCGCTCACAACCGTGGCGGAGCGCGTCGCGAAATTGGCGACCGAAAACATTTGCCGGCTTTCGCCTGCGGAAGCTTCGGTTGTGCCTCTCTGATCTCACGCGCTCGCTCGGCACGGAGGAGCGACACTACAGGACGAGAATGCGCAATCCGCCGATCGCTCGTCAGGCTAGACGTCTTCTTCGCTGAGGCGCCGGCCGGTCCTGGCGATGAAAACATCTTCCAAAGTCGGCTTCGCGAGCGTGACGGAATCGATCTCGCCCGGGAAAGCTTCCACCAGCCGGGTAATGAAGCTGGCACCCTCCGGCTGCTCGATCCGCACTTCGTCGTTAAGCACACTCACTTCCACCCCTAACGATTTTGCGATCCGTTCGCCTAACGACGTCGCATCCTGCGTCCGGGCGCTGATGACGTCGCCGCCGATCTCGGCCCGCAACTTCTCCGGCTCACCTTCAGCCACGATTTTGCCGCGATCCATGATTGCGACTCGATCACAGCGTTCTGCTTCCTCCATCAAATGCGTGGTCAGAAGCACGGTCACATCCTGCTGGTCGCGCAGACGATAGAGCGTCTGCCAGAGATCGATCCGCGCTCCCGGGTCGAGTCCGGTGGAAGGTTCGTCGAGCAGCAAAAGCTCGGGCCGATGAAGCAGGCTCTTGGCAATCTCAACCCGACGCTGCAAGCCGCCGGAAAGCGTCTCGACGAGATCATTGGCGCGATCGCGCAGGTTGAATTCGGTCAAAAGATGTTCGATCCGGTCCGCTAACGCTGCGCCGGCGAGGCCGTAAAGATGCCCTTGATGCGCAAGATTTTCCCGAACCCTCAACTTCTTATCGAGGCTGGGCGCCTGAAAGACCACCCCGAGCCGGCGGCGCAGCGCACCGATGTCGCGCAGAAGGTCGCATCCTAAAATTTTCGCCGAGCCGCTCGTTGGCCTAACGAGCGTGGAAAGAATGCGAAAAAGTGTCGTTTTGCCGCCGCCATTCGGGCCCAGCAGACCAAAGATTTCGCGCGGCGCGACGCGCAACGAAACGCGATCGAGCGCGACCCGCTCGCCGTAGCGATGCGTGAGGTCGATGGTCGTCAAGGCGGGAGCAAAGTTTTCCGGAGCGTGCATCGAGATGCACGATACTGGGAAGTCTCCGCCGCGCACGCGAACGCAAAAGGCAAGCCCTCAGCTTTTCTTGTGCGAGAGCAACTCTAGCAAAATCGGTGGCTCATCCGCCGCTCAGTGCTACTTTTCCCCGATGGAAAAGCCACAAATTACCGCCTATTTGAAAACCCATTGCGGCTGGAGCGGCGGCGTGCGCGCCGTGCTCGCGAAATATGATCTTCCCTACACCGAAAAGGATATCATTCAGAACCCCGCGTTTCGTTGGGAGATGGAAACCAAGAGCGGTCAGCCGCTCTCGCCCTGCATCGAAATCAACGGCGAGATGCTCGCGGATGTAAGCGGCGAAGAAATCGAGCGCTACCTGATCGAGCAAAAGCTGGTTCAGCCGAATGAGGCGGAAGCCGGCGTGCCCATCAACGCCCCGTGCGCGAACGAGCAGCATGGCGAGCCGGTGAAGCTCCGCTTTTAGCAGCGTTGCGGCGCTGAGGGGATGAAGGGTTGAAGCGGGTTTGCTTTTGCTTTGCCGCTCCGACTCTTTAAGAGTTCAACGCTTCAACGATGAAGCTCTTCACGCGCACGCGCCGGAAATCCGCCACGCCTAACAAAAGGCAAAAGCACCGCCGGCGCGGCTGGCGCTGGATCATCGGTTTTTTCTTCGTCGCGCTGCCGGTCGCGGCCGCGATTGCCGTGCTTTCGTTCTATGCCGTCTGGTCGCAAACCTTTGACCTGAAGCGCCTCGGCACGATGCCCGAGCGCAACACGGTCTTCGATGTCGACGGCAAAATCTACAGCCGCCTTGCGGGCGCGAATCGACTCAAGGTCCCGCTCAACAAAGTCTCCCCCCTCTTCGTCAAGGCGCTGCTCGCGCGCGAGGACACCCGCTTCTACGAACATGGCGGGATCGACTGGCGGGGCGTGTTGCGCGCGGCTTATCGCGACATCACGAGCGGATCGGTTAAGGAAGGAGCGAGCAGCATTACCCAGCAACTCGCGCGCAACAGCCTGCCGTTAGGCGGCCGCACCCTTAACCGCAAGGTGCTCGAGGCAATGGTCGCCCTCCGTATCGAGCGCGAACTGAGCAAAGAGCAAATCCTCGAGCTTTATGTGAACCGGATTTATTTCGGCTCCGGTTGTTATGGAGTGGAAACAGCTTCCCAATCGTACTTCGGCAAGAGCGCGTCGAAGCTCGACCTGGCGGAGGCGGCGATGCTCGCTGGGCTGATCCGCAGCCCGAATCGTTACTCGCCTCTGAAAAATCCTGAGGGCGCAAAAACGCAACGCGACGCGGTGCTCGATCGGATGCGCGAGCTGCACGAGATTTCCCTCGCCCAAGTCCAGCAGGCAAAGCGCGAGAAGATCACTTCGCATCCGCAGCGCCTCCCGCTCATCCAGGAGAACTACGCGATGGACGCGGTGCAACGCGATCTCAACATGATGCTCACCCAGGACCAGATCGATAATGGCGGTCTCTTTATTTACACCACGCTCGATCCGGTCGTGCAGAAGGCGGCGACCGACGCGCTCGAAAGACAGCTCACCAGAATCGAGCACCAGCCGGGCTTTCATCATCCCGTCAAAGCACAGTATCGCCCGCCGCCCGACGGGCAGGATAACGCCATGCCTTATCTCGAGGGTGCGCTCGTCGCGATCGACAACAACAGCGGCGGGATCCGCGCGCTCGTCGGCGGGCGCGATTATGCGCAGAGTAAATTCAATCGCGCGCTCGCGCCGGCCAATCGCCAGGTCGGCTCGGCCTTTAAGCCTTTCGTTTACACACTCGCCTTTACCCATGGATTATTACCGGGCGCGGCGGTGAGCGACGGTCCGCTCCAGCCCGGCGAAGTACATGGCGCCGGCAATTGGTCGCCGGCCAATTCCGACGACCGCTACACCGGCATCCAAACCGTTTCCTACGGGCTCATTCACTCCCGCAATACCATGAGTGTGCGCGTCGGCGAGTTCGCCGGTATTGATGACACGCGCAAGACCGCCGCCACTCTCGGGCTCGGGAACGACATTCCAAACGGCGCCGCGATTTACATCGGCTCCTTCGAAACCGACCTCAAGGATCTGACCGACGCCTACACCGTTTTCCCTAACAATGGCGTCCGCAAACAGGCCTACATCATCGAGCGGATCGACGACCCGGATCACCGACCAATTTATCGCGCCGGGCACCTCACTCTCCCGGTGCTCGATCCCGGCGCGACCTGGATGACGACCGAGCTGATGGAGCAGGTGCTGACCAAAGGCACCGCCGCCAGTTCACGATCGTTAGGCTTTGATCTTCCCGCCGCCGGCAAAACCGGCACGACCAACGATTTCAAAGACGCTTGGTTCGTTGGCTTCACCAGCACGATCACCTGCGGCGTCTGGGTCGGCTTCGACCAGCCGACCACAATCATTCCGCACGGCTACGGCGCCGCCCTCGCGCTCCCCGTTTGGACTCAGGTGATGATGAAGTCGGCCGCGCGTTATCCGCCGGAAAGGTTGCGTGCGCCCATGCCCCTGCAGGAAGCGACCGTCTGCTCGATCTCAAACGCGGTTGCGACGAGCGGCTGCGTCGCTGCGGGCACGGCTTACACCATCGATCTGCCGGTCGACAAAATCCCGCGCCATCTTTGCCAGGTGCACAGCGGCAGCCCGACCTTGCTCGGTCGCCGCGTCGAAGACGTGAAGCAAAAGATCAAGGAAGTGCCGCGAAGCATCTTCCAATCCTTCAGGCGTTTCTTCGGCGGCGGGAAGCACTGAGCCGGCTCGACCGCGCCGATTCGTTAGGCGTTAGGCGTCCGGCAAAAGTTTTCCCAATCTTTCGCGTTGTCGATGTCGATTGCGCCCTCCGGGAAATCAATCGTCGCGACCCGCTCCGGTTGCGCCGCGATGATCGGCTTTGCCCCTTGGTCGTCGGGCAAGCGACGTAACTCGTCGAAAATGCCGCCGGCAAACAATGCCGGCACCCCGATTGTCCCCGCATAAGCGGAAGCCACAATCAGATTGCGCGTTTTCTCATGCATCTGGATGAGGCGCTGAATCGCGGCGCCATCAACCCTCGGTTGATCGCAGGTCAGGACCACGACCGCGTCGCACTCCGGCAGCGCTTCCATTCCGCAGCGCAGTGAACTTCCGATCCCTCGTTCCCAGTTGTCGTTAGGCACCACCGTCACCGGTAACCCGAGCAACTCCTCCGCAATCTCTTTCCCATCGCGGCCGACCACGACCACAACCGGCCCGCGCGCGGTCAGTGCCGCCCGGGCCGCGCGCCTCACGAGCGTTTCTCCCGCGCACACCAGCAGTTGCTTTGGCTGCCCGAACCGGCTCGACCCGCCCGCCGCCAGCACCACCGCGCCGACCTTCACGCCAGCGCCAGGTGCGGCGCGAGATGGATCGGCGCTTTCCGTTCGCGTAACGACTCCGCTTTGCTGCCGAAGAAGGTTGTTTGGATTTCCGCGACAATCGCGAGCGCAATTTCCTCCGGCGACTCCGCCCCGAGGTCGAGTCCGGCTGGTGCAAAAAGTTCCGACCGGCGCGTCACTCCGGCATCGTGCAACGCATGGAGCAGTTGATCGCGCCGGCGCCGCGGACCAAGAAGCGCGACGTAATGCAGACCCAGCGGGAGCAACTTGGCGAGCGCGGCATAATCGCGGCCGTAGTTGTGCGTTTTGACGACTGCGGCCGTCCATTCGTCGAGCTCGTTAGGCAAACTTTCCGCTTCCTCGAGTTCAACGACGTCCCAGCCGAGGATTGCCGCGAGGCTCCGCAGCGGCGCGCTGTCCGGCCCGCCACCGACGAGAAAAAGTTGCAGCGAAGGATGAATCGTCTGCACGAAATCGCCCGGCGCCGCCTCCCCTGGCCCCGCAAGGATACGGCTGCCTAACGAATCTGATTTCTCGAAGGTGGTCGCGACGAGACACTCGCGGCGCGCAGCCAGAGCAGCGGCGATCTCATCGAGTAAGTCTGGCGGCAATTGCTCGACAAAAATCTCAATCGCGCCGTTGCAGCCATAGCGCAGGCGGGTGTCAAACGTGATCAAAGTTGGTGCCCCGGTCGCGATCACTTCCTGCGCCTGCATCGCGACCTCCTCCTCGAGGCAGCCGCCGCTCAGGACGCCGACCGTTTTTCGATCACCCGCGATCAACATCCGCGCACCCGGCCGGCGATAGCTGGAGCCGCGCGTCCGAACGAGCGTGGCGAGGGCCAGCGGCTCATCCCGGCACCGCTGAAATTCAGCGATGATGTCGCGAATCTCTTTCATCTTCTTTCTCCATCATCCCGAGCGCAGTCGAGGGATCCCGCCGCGTCACCTTGACGCCTAACGTCTCTCACCGCCGCGCTTCTCGCTTGCTCCACGAGATCCTTCGACTTCGCTGGCGCTCCGCTCAGGATGACGGCCGGGCGCATCAAATCAATTTCTCGATCGTGATCGGCAAATCGCGAATTCGTTTTCCAGTCGCGTGATAAACCGCGTTCGCGACCGCGGCCGCTATCCCGGTGATCCCGATCTCGCCGATCCCACGGCAGCCAACTGGATTGAAAGCGAAATCCGGTTCACCGACAAAATGCACTTCGATGTTCGCAACGTCGGCGTTCGTCGCAACGTGATACTCGGCCAGATTCGGGTTCACCGGCAGCCCGGTCTTCGGATCGTATTCGGTCGCTTCCAGCAGCGCCATTCCGATCCCCATCACGACACCGCCAAGAATCTGGCTTCGCGCCGGTTTATAAGTCACGACGCGTCCGCAATTGATCACGCTCACGACCCGCGTCACCTGCACGCGCGGGAGCAGCGGGTCGATTTTTACTTCGCAGAAATGCGCGCCCCAGGATTGAAACGCCTGCTTGTGCTCCTCCTCGCCGTCCGGCAATTCGCTTTCAACCGTGATCGAATCCTTGCCCGCGCGGCGCAGGATATCGGTGTAGCGGTCGGATTTCGTTTTGTCTTGTTTTAACCCGATCCGTCCCGGCTCGGTCATTGTGATGTCGTTAGGCGAAAGTCCGTGGAGCGGCGATTGCGGATCTTGCACCGCCAGTTCGGCGAGCGCCTTGTGCAACAAACCGGCGACGCGACTGATCGCTGTGCCGACGGTGGCGGTGGAATTCGAGCCGCCGGCGACGGGACCGAAGGGATATTTTGAATTGCCAAGCTCGAAGGTCACTTTCTCAAACGGCACGCCGAGCTGCTCGGACGAAATCTGTGTGAACGCGGTGTAGGCGCCGGTCCCGAGATCGTGCGTCGCGCATTGTACGGTGGCCCGGCCGTCGGCCTGCAGGATGGCTTTGGCGGCCGCTTTCATTTTGTGCGCCGGATAGGTTGCGCTCGCCATCCCCCAGCCCACCTGGAGATTGCCGTCCCGCATCGAGCCGGGCTGCGGGTTGCGCTTTGACCAACCGAACTTTTCCGCGCCTAACGAATAGGCTTCTTTGAGATGCTTGGCGCTGAACGGCTTTCCCTTGATCGGGTGCTCCGCAGCGTGATTCGTTAGACGCAAGTCCACCGGGTCCACTTTGAGCGCGACGGCCAGCTCATCCATCGCGCATTCGAGCGCGTAAGTGCCCGGACATTCACCCGGCGCGCGCATGAAGGTCGGGGTAGCGACGTTCACTGGATAGCTGTTCTCTTCGATCTTGATCGCCGGGCTTGCGTACATCACGCCGGTCGAACGCGCGCCGCATGATTCCGTCCAATCCCCGACCGGCGAAGTCAGCGTCTCAGTGAGATGGCGCATCGCCTGGAGCTTGCCGTCCCTCGCCGCGGCGAGTGCGATCGTCTGCCGGGTCGGCGTGCGGTGGCCGGTAGAGGTGAACATTTCCCTGCGCGGGACGTAAAACTTGACCGGTCGCCTAACGACCTTGGCCGCCATCGTGGCGAGCAATTCGTGCGGCCAGACCGCACCTTTGCAGCCAAACGCGCCGCCGACAAACGGATCGATCACCTCGACGTTTTCCTCCTCGAGGCCATAGGTGCGGGCGAGGATGCTTTGCGCGCCTTTCACGAATTGGGTCGCGTCCCACACCGTCAGCTTCGAGTCGCCCGCAAACGCCGCGATCGTGCCCGACATCTCGATCGGGTTGTGAGTTTCGGTGGGAGTGATGTAGGTGTGCTCAATCTTGATCAGG
>JAICXG010000215.1 GCA_025980625.1 Chthoniobacterales bacterium | reverse complement strand
CTGAGTCACAATCGGTCGCGGGAAACGTCCGCTCCTGTCCAGCTCAGTCTTCTTTGCCTCGGCCGCGGCTTTTTGTTGCGCTGAATGATAGAAGACAACCGAGCGATACTGGTCACCGATGTCAGGACCCTGGCGGTTACGAGTCGTCGGGTCGTGGTTGCTCCAAAAGATATCGAGCAACTGCTCGTAAGTCACCCCTGACGGATCAAACTCTACCTCCACGACTTCGGCATGACCGGTTGTGTGGCTGCAAACATCCTCATAAGTCGGGTTCTCGGTCGCCCCTCCGGCGTAGCCGCTCGTTGCCGATTTCACGCCTTTGACATTGCGAAACAGCTCTTCGACACCCCAGAAACAGCCCGCCCCGAAAGTCGCTTTTTCCGTGCTCATGGTTGAGCATGAAGCGGGAAACGCCGGTGCGCAACCGCTTTGCCAGAGCAGACTCCATAATGCTGAGGCCGGGCCGCAGATGGGTGCTGCGCATGCTTGGAATCCCGAAGCAGTCGCACAATCTCCAAGCGCCAAGTGCTACATCACGATACCGCCGTCGACGGTCAATACCTGGCCGGTGATGTATTTCGCTTCCGCCGATGCGAGAAAGGCGACCGCGGCCGCAATGTCGGCTGGTTCGCCGAATTTCCGAAGTGGGATTTTCGTCAGAACCGCTTCTTTGACTTCATCGGAGAGCACATCGGTCATGTCAGTGACGATGAATCCCGGCGCGATCGCGTTGACGGTGATGGCGCGGCTCGCCAGCTCGCGGGCGAGCGTTTTCGTTAGGCCAATCAATCCCGCCTTGCTTGCGGCGTAGTTGGCCTGCCCAGAGTTACCGATAAGTCCGGCAATCGAGCTAATGTTGATGATGCGGCCACTGCGCTGCTTGATCATGGGGCGGATCACGCCCTGCGCGAAGCTAAACGCGCCGCGGAGATTCGTGTCAATCACGGTATCCCAGTCTTCAATCGACATACGCATACTTAAACCATCGCGGGTCACACCCGCATTGTTCACCAGCACGTCAATGCGGCCGAAATCGGCCAGAATTTGGGCGCAGACTTGTTGCACCGCGGCATGGTCGGCAACATCGACCGCATAGGACCTGGCTGCCTCGACGCGAGCGCGATTGATCTCGTCGGCGGTTCGTCTGGCATTCGCTTCACTGCGGCTGACGGACGCGACGCGGCCGCCGTCCTCCGCCAGTCGCACCGCGATCGCGTGACCGATTCCCCGCCCCGCGCCGGTTACAATCGCGACCTGATTCTCGAATCTCATCATGGTTGCATCTTGCGAGGCCGCCCGGCGTCCTGTCAATCAAGAGAGCGAAGCTTGGTGGTGGCGTTGACAGGGCCAGCTTCTCGTTCCATTTCACTTTCCATGAATTGCATTTTATCTCTCGCACGATCCCATATCTCGAGTTTAACCGCGGCGCGCTCTCTTCGCCTCTGGCAAATCCTGCCGCTGCTCGCTTTACTGGCGATCGCACCCGCACGAGCCGGCTTCGTTGAAACCTTCGACAACGGGAGCGACGACGGCGACTGGCATCTCACGGTCAGTCCCCCGTTGGTCGAGCCGGATGGCGGCAATCCCGGCGCTTATCTCCGCGCCAGCGCCGATGCCGCAGTCCCGACCTGGTATGTGCCGATGAACACACCGACGACATATTTCCTTGGCGATTTGGCGAGTCACAAGCTCGGTAGTTTGAGTGTCGACATCAATATCTTTAGCGGCGTCGAAGTGCCGGACCGCGCCGTCACCCTCGATCTGAATACAACCCTGGGAACGGGCGATTTTACCAAAGGTGTCGATGCTTACTACGTTGGAGAGGATATCTCCAAACTGCCTGTAGGCTGGCATCGCTATGTCTTTCCTGTCCAGGCCGACTCACCGACGATCCCGCCCGGTTGGGTCGTGACAAAAGGTGACGGCACGCCAGGAACCGATGCGGATTGGCAGGCTCTGATGCGCGATGTTGAGACTCTCGGCGTTGAGCTCGGCACACCGGGATACTTTTATCCTTTCGGAATTTGGGATTTGGGATTGGATAATTGCCGCGTTACGCGGCTGCTGCAATAAGCGTCGGCTTTTCTCGGGTGACGAATTGAGCGGGGCCGCGGGATGGATAATTAAGTAACCGATCTGTTACGTAATACTTCTTGGTACCCGGCGGGCCGGCGACTGAGACTACGCCCACCTATGAAAAATTACATCCGATTCGCGTTTGCGCTCTGTGTCGTTAGCCTTCTTTCCTTGGCGACGATGAGCGCCAATACTATCCAGGTGCAGGTGGGCGCAGGCGGTCTAAAGTTTACCCCACAGGACGTCACAATTAACGTTGGCGACACCGTTCAATGGGTCTGGGAAGCTAACGACCATACCACGACCTCCGGAACGCCGGGTCATCCCGATGGCATCTGGGATTCGGGCATACAAAACCTCGGTTTCACCTTTAGCCAGACTTTTACGACCGCCGGGACCTTTGCCTACTATTGCACGGTGCATGGCCTTTGCTGCGGGATGATCGGCTCGGTGACGGTGAACGCGGCGATTGACACTGTCGTCATTACTCGCGCGCAATACCTCATCTCAAGTAGTCAGTTGACGGTGCAGGCGACTGATAGCAATGACACGGCCACGTTGACCGTCTCGCAGACCAGGACGGGTACCATCATCGGGACACTGATCAATAAGGGCGGCGGCAACTATAGCGGTAAGTTCACTGGCATCACGAACCCACAAAACATTACGGTTACAAGTAACTTCGGCGGGAGCGCGAGCGCTAGAGTACGGGCGAGATAACAAACCGGCGCCGCGCGGGGACGGTTTGAGCTTGGCACGTGGCGGTGCCTCAGCCTTCCATCCTTCGACCGTTCTGCGTAAATCGCAGTGGCTTACGGCTGGAAGCGTGGTCTTAGCTCGCTCGGGCGTGCCGGACCACCGCTGACTGGTCCAACCGAACCCGGATCGACCAAGCCTCGTCGCGCGGTATTATTCGTTGTGTTGTTCTGATTGGCACAAGCAATCAGGACGAGACTCGCACCGATCATCACGCAGAGTAGGAAACCTGTTTTCATGTTACGTTTGTTGTTGTCGTAGCAGGCGGAGCGCTCGCTATTTACCGGGTTCTATCAGTGAATCAGCCGAAAAGCAAGACTCCAGGATGAGAGAGTGACGGTGAACGCTATCACTGTCCTTTCCTCATTATTGATCCCAGTGATCGTGACGCCGCAGGCCAGGTCGGTCAGTGGCTACAAACGCGAGAGATCGAAACTTCATGTCGCCGGACCGAGTGAGGTAACTGTTCCGGGGGTCGGTGGGCAAGTCTACTCTTTGCTCCGGGACGTTCTTTCCGCTAGTTAATCTCGGTGGTTGCCCAAAACTCGTGAAAAGCCCTTGGCCAACTCCGGCCCTCAACCGCGCGGCGCGCAGCGCCACTCATCTCTTTCCGGAGCGATTCGTCGAGCACGAGGCGCCGAATCGCCGCCGTGAAATCGTCCGCATCGCGACCTTTGGTTATAAGCCCGGTAACTCCAGCCCTGACAAGTTCTCGCGGGCCGCCGATATCAGAAACAACCACGGGAAGACCGGCTGCTTGCGCCTCGAGGATGACATTGCCGAAAGTGTCAGTCGTGCTTGGAAAAACAAAGATATCAGAAGAGGCATAAGCCCGGGCAAGGTCAATCCCGCTGAGATAGCCAGTATAACAGGCCTCCGGCATGATCTCCGCCAGTGCAGCAGAGTAAGGTCCATGCCCGACAATCGATAACTGCACTGGCAGCTTCTCCTCCCGCAGGTTGCGAAAAGCCTGGACGAGGATGTCGAGGTCTTTCTCTTTGGAGACGCGCCCAACGAACAAAAGGCGAACCCCGGCGCCGTTACTCCCAAATTGATTCCAGAAATTCCGCTCGGATTTTTCCGGGGAAAAGAGGTTGGTATCGAGTCCGCGCGGTAGGATGCGCAGCTTGGCGGGCTCGATCCCGCGGTCAATCCAGCTTTGCCGATATTGTTCGGAGTTAACAAAGATGGTGTCGAGTTGGCCATAGAACCAGTGCATGTATTTCCAGGCCAGACTTTCGAGAAAGCTATCTTCCGTCAGGATGCGAATGTATTGCGGAAAATCGGTGTGATAGATGCCGGCGGTTTCGAGATTCAACATCTTACCCGCGAGTAAGGCAGTAAGACCTATCGGCCCCGGGGTGCTGATAATGATCTCAGAAAAGTTTTCCCGCTGGATGTAATCGAGCATTTGCAGGATGGGCGGAAAGCTCAGCTTTTGCAGCTCATATTCCGGTAACTCAAACTCGCCAATAGGTGGAAAATTCTTGATCGGCAGGTGGTCGAGAGTTATCTCACCACGCGAAGTTACAACCATTAACTCCTTCCCGGCATCCTGCGCCTCGGCCGCCATCTTGCGAATGGTCGTGGAGACGCCGTTCACGTCTTCAAGCGTATCTGTGAACCAGGCGCGTTTCGTATTCTGCAAGACCGGCGGGATCGAGCCGGTGAAATGGCGGCAAACTTCGCGCAACCAGCGCCGCGAGGGTGCCTGACTGTGAAAGGAATAAATGTAAGGCGCGAGCACAACGAGGATTGGTGCGATGCTCGCCAGGGCCTGCACGCTTTCGATCACGTTCCCGGCATTCAGTTGCTGCACGAATTTCTCGAAAAAACGAAAGGCTAGTTGCTCACAGGCGGCATTCGCCATGATGAAGGTGCGGCGTTCAGGCTCGGTCACCTGCTCGACCTGGCGCGCGAGCTTCGCCTTTACCTCCGGCTGCGCGAAGTAACGGGAGAGCTCGCGCCAAAGGGAAATGTTTCCCGGCTTCGCAAGCTCGAAGATTTTGCCGGACAAGACACCCTCGGCGATAAAACCAGCCTTTTCCTTGAGCGAGAATTCCGTCGGGTCGCGTCCTTCCAT
>JAICXG010000180.1 GCA_025980625.1 Chthoniobacterales bacterium | reverse complement strand
GTCCACGCCTTTCACCTTTCCTTTCCGCGAGAACCGCTTTACGCCGTCGAGGAAGTGTTTGTGTAACTCCGCATCGCGGTAGTGGGCGCGATCCACGGCTATGATCGCAAACTTCTTTGGCATCCGTCCGTCCCGGTGCAGGTCGAAAAGCGACGGCACCAGTTTGCGCCAGGTGAGATCGCCCGCGCCACCGAAGATGACGAAGATCACAGAGGGCACTTCCATACGGCCCTATTTCTTTTCCCATTGGGTGTGGAATATGCCCTTTTCATCAATGCGCTCGTAAGTGTGCGCGCCGAAATAATCGCGCTGTGCCTGAATCAGGTTCGCCGGTAGCCACGCGCTGCGGTAACTATCGAGATAAGCGAGCGAAGCCATCAAGCCCGGCGCGGGAATACCGAGTTCACTCGCAATGCACACCATCTTGCGCAGGTTTCCCTGATGAGCCTTGAGCTTCTCCGATAACTTCGGATCAAGAAGCAGATTGGGAAGACTCGCATTAGCACGAAATGCGGCGCGGATGTCGTCCAACAAGGCGGCGCGAATAATGCAGCCGCCGCGCCAGATACGAGCGACCGCTTCGAGATCCAGATGATATGTATGCTTGACGGACGCTACGGCTAGTAACGCCATGCCTTGCGCGTAAGTGATGATCATCCCGGCGTAGAGCGCGCTCCGCAATTGGCCGATAAACATTTGATGGTCACCTTCAAACCGACGGATAGGTCGAGGGAGGATACGACTGGCTTCTTCTCGTTCTTTCTCAAGCATGGACATATCCCGCATGCGCACCGCCGCGTCGATCGTTGGAGCCGGCACCTGCAATTTCATCGCGCTTTGCGATGTCCACATTCCAGTGCCATTCTGTTTGGCAACGTCCAGAATTTCGTCGATCAGACGTTTGCCGGTCTGCTCATCCACATGAGTGAAGGTGTGGCCAGTGATCTCTACGAGGTAACTGTTAAGCTCACTCTTATTCCAGGTGCTGTAAACGTCGTGTAGCTCATCGTCGCTAAGGCCGAGCCCGCGTTTCATGAGATCGTAGGTCTCGGCAATAAGCTGCATGAAGCCGTACTCGATGCCGTTGTGGACCATCTTAACGAAATGTCCGGCCGCGCCCGGTCCAAGCCAGGTGACACAGGGCTCTCCATCGACCTTGGCGGCCGCTGCTTCCAGGATCGCGCGGATCCGCTCGTAGGCATCTTTCGGACCGCCGGGCATGATACTTGGACCGTGCCGAGCGCCGTACTCACCGCCCGAGACGCCGACGCCGAGAAACTGAAATGCCCGCTTCGCCAACGCCGTGGCGCGCAAGTTCGTGTCATCGAAGTAAGAGTTACCGGCATCGATGATCAGATCACCGGGCGCCAGACACGGCAGGAGATCGTGAATCACCGCATCGACCGCCCGGCCCGCCGGAACGAGCATCATGACCGCGCGCGGTACGCGCAGCAGGCCCACAAACTCAGATACGCTCTCCGCGCCGCGGATGTCGCGGTGCTCCGCCTCCTGGCGCAGCGCGGCTACTTTGCTAACGTCCTTGTCATAGCCAGCCACGGAAAAGCCGTGATCCGCCATGTTGAGCAATAGGTTGCGTCCCATGACGCCGAGGCCAACCATGCCGATTTCGTAGCTTTGTCGTGGTTGTTTATCCGTCATAGTTTTCCTTTCGAAGCAGTGTGCGAATGAGGCGACAATTTCTCGCGCCTCGCCGGGTTCCAAACCGGTTTCGCTTTTTTCAATTTTCGATAATGCCGGATCAGGTTGTTCGTCGAGCTATCATGTTTGAGCATGGGCGTTGCCTTGCTCTCCAGTTCGGGAACAATGCGCTGGGCCAGCACCTTGCCCAGCTCGACGCCCCACTGGTCGAACGAATCAATGTTCCAAATCACGCCCTGCGTGAAGACGCTATGTTCGTAAAGCGCGACGAGTTTCCCTAGCACCGCCGGTGTCAGCCGTTCCGCCAGGATGACGTTGGACGGACGATTTCCCTCGAACACGCGATGCGGCACAAGCCAGTCCGGTGTGCGCTCGGCTTTGACTTCTGCGGCGGTTTTGCCAAAAGCAAGCGCCTCGGCTTGCGCAAAAACATTGGCCAGCAATATGTCGTGGTGCCGCCCGAGCGGGCTGAGCGCGTGGCCGAAAGCGATAAAGTCGCATGGGATGAGCCGTGTGCCCTGGTGAATCAATTGATAGAACGAGTGCTGCCCATTGGTGCCGGGTTCGCCCGAGTAGATCGGGCCGGTCTGGTAATCCACGTTCTTCCCCGAGAGCGTGACGTGCTTGCCGTTGCTCTCCATCGTGAGCTGCTGGAGATAGGCGGGGAAACGTTTCAAGTATTGCTCATAGGGTAAGACCGCGACGGTTGACGCGCCGAAGAAGTCGTTGTTCCAAATCGAGAGGAGCCCCATGAGCGCCGGCAGGTTTTTCTCGAACGGCGTGGTGCGGAAATGCTCGTCCATTTCGTGAAAACCTTTGAGCAGCGCATGAAAATTTTCCGGTCCGATCGCCAGCATCGTCGAAAGACCAATTGCCGAATCCATCGAGTAGCGGCCACCGACCCAATCCCAGAAGCCGAACATGTTGGCTGGGTCAATCCCGAACGCGGAGACCTTTTCCGCGTTGGTCGAGACCGCGACGAAATGTTTCGCCACCGCTTTCGGATTTCCGCCGAGACCTTTGAGCGACCAGGCGCGGGCGCTTTGCGCATTCGTCATGGTCTCAAGCGTGGTGAAGGTCTTTGACGAAACGATGAAAAGCGTTTCCGCCGGATCGAGATCGCGGGTCGCTTCCACAAAATCGGTGCCGTCCACGTTCGAGACAAAGCGAAAAGTCAGGCGGCGGTCGCTATAATGCTTGAGCGCCTCGTAAGCCATCACTGGACCCAGATCGGAACCGCCGATCCCGATATTGATCACGTTTTTAATCCGTTTGCCGGTGTGACCTTTCCACCGGCCGCTCCGGACACGCTCGGAAAAGACGTTCATCTTTTCGAGTACGGCGTGAACCTCCGGCACGACGTTTTTTCCGTCCGTCTTGATGATCGCGCCTTTCGGCGCCCGCAGCGCGACGTGCAGGACCGCACGATTTTCCGTCACGTTGATTTTCTCGCCTCTGAACATGGCTTCAATCCGGCCGCTCAAGTCGGATTCGTTTGCCAACTGGATCAACAGTTTGATCGTCTGGTCGACGATGCGGTTCTTCGAGTAATCGAGAAACAGCCCGGCCGCCGCGGCGGTCATGCGCTCGCCGCGTTTCGAGTCATCGGCGAATAACTTTCGAAGATGTAAATCTTGGACCTTCTTGTAGTGGGCCGCGAGCGCCTTCCAAGCCGGCCGCTGGGTGAGCGGTTTGATGCGGGTCGTCATACGCGTGATTTTTTCTGTTGATTCAAGCGCCAGGGTCAGGCGGCCTGCTTGAGCTTCTCGCTCTTGGTCGCGATTACCTGTAAAAGTTCTTTCCATGACTTCACGAACGCCTTTGCGCCTTCGTCCTGAAGTTGGGCGGCGAGCGCGTCCACGTTCACGCCTGCTTTGGCGAACCGCTCCAAGACCTCTTCGCAGTCGCCGCCGTCGGCCGCCATGAGAGGACCAATTTCGCCGTGATCGGCCAGGGCGAGCAATGTTTTCTCGGGGATTGTGTTTACCGTAAAAGGAGAAGCAAGGGCCTTGACGTAGAGAATATCAGAAGCGTTCGGGTCCTTGGTCCCGGTGCTCGCCCAGAGCAATCGTTGCGGCCGGGCGCCGGCATTGTAAGCACGTTGCGAGCGCGGATTGCCTAACAATTCAAGGTAAGACTTGTAGGTGCGGCCAGCAATCGCGATCCCCAGCCGGTTCCTCAACACTGGCGGGATTTTTTCCGCCACCGCGACGTCCCAACGGCTGATGAAGACCGAAGCCACCGAACCGACCTGTGGGTTAAGCCCGGCGTCGATCCGCCGTTCGATGCCGCGCAAGTAGGCCTCGGCCGAGGCCACGTATTGCTCGCGCGAAAAGAGCAGCGTCACGTTGATCGGCACGCCCGCAAAGATCGCCTCCTCGATCGCGGGCAGACCTTCCTTGGTCCCCGGGATCTTGATGAACAGGTTAGGCCGCCCTGACCGCGCGGAGAGTTCCTTGGCAGCCGCAATCGTGCTCGCCGTGTCATGCGCGAGGAGCGGCGACACTTCCAGCGACGCCCAGCCGTCCACGCCATTCGTCCGATCGTGAGCCGGTCGGAACAGGTCGGCTGCGCGGGTGAGGTCGTCCAATGCCAGGTCAAAGAAAAGGGACTCGCCCGTTTTCCCCTTTGCCAATCCCTCGCGGATCGAAACGTCGTAGGTGTGACTGTTCTTAATGGCGTGATCAAAAATTGTCGGGTTCGAGGTCAGCCCGGTCACTGATAGTTCGTCGACGTAGCGTTTGAGCGTGCCGCTATTCAGCAGGTCGCGCGTTATATTATCGAGCCAGAGACTCTGGCCCAGGTTGTGGAGTAGTTGGGTAGCTTTCATAATGTTTAGTTGATTTTACAGGTTGAGGCTGATGTCAGGCAGTGCCTCGGTTCTGCTAGTTTCCAGGGCAGCAACTTTTGCCAGACGACGACGATATCCCTCTCGGCCGGCGAATCTCGCGGCCAGAAATGTCTGAACCAATTCCCAGGCGAGAGCTTGATCAACGACGACTCCTCCCAGGCACTCTTTCATCATAATTCCTCCAGCATCACTTCTTCTTCGGGTGTGCTAACCGTTCCTTGGACCGGCGAGCGGTTTTACTGATCTTTTTGAGAGCCGCGCCTTTGTGCATGGCCAGGTGGTCCGTCTTATCGCTCTTGATCAAATATTGCGGCTCCTCCTTCGAGGCGTGGACTATGTAGGTCTTAAACTTCAAGGCCGAGGTAACCTTTTTCTTGATCGTTCCCCGGACACGGCCGGCTTCCGAATTCCACTCGACATGATCGCCAACTTTGAATGCGTGTTTCTCTGGCATGACTTAGCCTTCCAAGGCTGTGACCTTCTTCAGACGGCGTTGGTGACGTTCTGCATTATTAAAACGGGCGGCCAGGAAGGCTTCGGTCAAATCCCAGGCGAGCGCTTGACCAAGGACGCGCGCGCCGAAGCAGATCACGTTCATGTCGTCGTCTTCCACCCCCTGGTGGGCGGAGAAGATGTCGTGAACCAAAGCGGCTCTAACTCCTTTGACCTTGTTAGCCGTGACGGATGCTCCTACCCCGCTTCCGCAGATTGCTATCCCGCGCTCCACCTCGCCACTCGCGACGCTTCGAGCCAGGGGCGCAACGTAATCGGGATAGTCGTCTTCCGGGTTCAAGCTGGACGGGCCGAAGTCGACGACTTCGTGACCGGACTTAGACAACGCCTTCGCCAATTCTTCCTTCAAAGCAAAGCCCGCATGGTCCGCGGCGATTCCGATGCGCATCAGTTAGGGTCTCCCTCGTTACGCCACACCTGCTCGGCTTCGGCGTCCGTCCTTTGATGAAGAACCCGCCGCTTCCCATGGACCAATTCCATCGCACGCTGGCAAACGTTCTCCACCGTGAAACCGTATTCGCGCATCACGACCTCACCCGGCGCCGAGGCACCAAATCGATCCACTCCGATCATGTCGCCCTCGCGGCCCACGTATTTGCACCAGCCCTGGGTCGCGCCGGCCTCAACTGCAAGCCGCGCGTGGATTGATGGCGGAAGAACTGAGTCGCGATAACTCTGCGGCTGGGCATCGAACAATTTCCAGCTTGGCATTGAGACGATTCGCACCTGCATTCCTTCTTTCGTTAGGTTCTCGCC
>JAICXG010000075.1 GCA_025980625.1 Chthoniobacterales bacterium | reverse complement strand
GGGTCCGATCATCCTGCGAGTGGAAACAGCCGCGATTTACTGCCTGAGTATTCTTTCCTACGAGCTGTTCGGCGAAACCGAATCAAGCAGCAGGTAAGTAGGCTAATTGTTCGATTCAAGAACGCACGGGCAGCCGCCGCAGAGTGACTGCTCTCACGACAGCCAAGAAAAAGCGCCTGAGTTTTTCCTCAGGCGCTTCTCGAAAAATCCTGGTGAGCCTTTAGCGTCCGCGGCGCGGGCCGTCGCGGCGTCCGCCGCCTCCGCCGCCATAGCCGCCGCCGCCATAACCTCCGCCGCCACCACCGTATCCGCCACCGCCGCCACCGTAGCCGCGGCCACCGCCGCCACCAGATGGACGCGGTTCGCGCGGTCGTGCCTCATTTACGGTCAACGGTCGACCTTCGACAGTCTTGCCGTTGAGCTCGGCAATCGCCTTTTGCGCATCGGCTTCGCT
Source organism: Chthoniobacterales bacterium (assembly GCA_025980625.1). Taxonomy (GTDB): domain Bacteria; phylum Verrucomicrobiota; class Verrucomicrobiia; order Chthoniobacterales; family UBA10450; genus JAICXG01. Next base: position 11,044 of record JAICXG010000075.1, on the reverse strand, counting down.
GCCCATGGTGACAAAAGCAAAGCCGCGCGATTTGCCGGTAAATTTGTCCTGCATGAGGGTAACTTCATTGACCGCGCCGATCTGCGCGAAGAGATCCTGCAGGTCAGTCTCGGTCGTGTTGAAGGATAGATTTCCTACGTATAGTTTGGTGCCCATCTGAGTTAGTTTATTCCTGGTTGAAACGCTGCTCGGTCACTGTTCCCGCTAATCGGATTTCAAATCGTCACTGAATAAACTCAACTGACAATCCACCAAAGGCCGTGGCTGCTATTTCTTGGCCGACATCTAAGTGAGGTCGCCGGGCAAATCAAGCGAATTAAAGTGAGATTTCCAAAGGAGAAAAAAGCGACGCAAATGAGTCGGACAGAAGCGACAAAGCGAGCCCGCGTGGCGGTAGTGGCGATGGGCATAGTGAGTCCGCTCGGGGCCGGTTGCAGAGCGACTGTTACCACCTTACGAGAGGCGCGCGATTGCGTCTCGACGATCGAACGTTTTTCGGTCGAGCAATGCCGCTGCACGACCGCCGGACAGCTTGAGGATGGATGGCTGGCGAGCGCCTCGCACGACGAGCGGCGTGAACGACGACTGCATCGCGCCTCGCGTATGATGATCGCGGCGCTCCGCGAACTGCTGGAGGAGGCGGGAGAATTTCAACCCGAGCTAACGGTCGTCGGCACCACCAGCGGCGGGATGAGTTTTGGCGAGCAATATTATCGTGGATTGCAGCAGGCGCGCGCGACGGGCCCGGCCCAGGCACCCGAATGGATCGCAAATTATCCGCCGCAAAAAGCCGCGATTGATGCGCTGGAGGCACTTGACCTAACGAGTCCCTGCCAGGTCATCGCAAACGCGTGCGCCTCCGGCACGAACGCGATCGGGCATGCTTTTGAGTGCATTCGTTCCGGTCGGTACCAACGCATCCTCACCGGCGGTTATGATGCGCTCTCGGAGCTGGTCTTTGTCGGCTTCGATTGCCTCCAAGCCGCAACTCCGGAGAAATGCCGGCCATTCGATCGCGGACGCAGCGGACTCGTGCTCGGTGAAGGCGCGGCGCTACTCGCCCTCGAAAACCTGGAAGCGGCCGAAGCGCGCGGCGCGAAAATTTTAGCCGAGATCAGCGGCTACGGAATCTCGACCGATAATCATCATCTCACCCAGCCGGATCCTTCCGGGGTCGGACCGCGCCGGGCGATGGAGCGCGCATTGCGGAGCGCGGGGCTCGCGCCTAACGAGATCGGATACGTTAACGCCCATGGCACCGCGACGCCCTTTAACGACGCGGCCGAAGGCAGAGCAATCGCGGAGCTTCTTGGGCGGGTGCCGGTGAGCTCAACCAAGGGAATGATGGGCCATTCGTTAGGCGCGGCCGGCGCAGTCGAGGCGGTCTTTACGATTCTCGCGCTCCGCCACGGTTTTCTGCCGGCGAACATCAATTTCCGCGCTCCCGATTCGGATTTGGATCTCGATATCATCGCGAACGAAGTGCGCCCGGCGGCGGCGACGAGGGCACTCTCGAACTCATTTGGCTTTGGCGGAACGAATGCTTCGATCGTGATCGAGACGCGGGCGGCATGAGTTTGCGCCTCGCCGGTCTCGGATGGGTCACGCCGCTCGGACATGAGATCGATGTCGTGTGGGAAAGGCTGCTTGCCGGGGAAGAAGCGCCGGCCGTGCCGGTCGAGAGTTCGTTAGGCAAGAAACCGCAATATCTGGTTTTCCGTGTCCCGCCCGAGGCGGTGGCGGAAGCCGGCCGGTACGCCCGGCTGCGACGTTCGAGCGCGATCTCGCGGTTTGCCGTGGTCGCAGGGCTGGCGGCGCTGCGGAATGCCGGAATCAAATTGGACGAAGCAGCCGCGGCGCGCACCGCGCTTGTCTTCGCGATCTCCAACGGCGGCGTGATTTACACCAAACGCTTCTACCACGAAATCGTGCATTCCGGGGCGGCGGCGGCCAGCCCGCTGCTCTTTCCAGAGACGGTATTCAATGCGCCGGCCAGTCATCTCGCGGCGATTCTCGGGATCACCGGCGCAAGTTACACCGTGGTTGGCGACGGTGCGGTCGGCGTGCTCGCGTTGCAGATGGCGATGGATTTGATGGCAAACCCTGAACTGGAGCGCTGTCTCGTGGTGGGCGCGGAGGAGGCCGATTGGCTGCTCTGCGATGCTTATCGCAAATGGCGTCTGCTTCGATCGACTCCGCCGATCGAGCCTTTCTCGCGCCCCGCCCGCGGTATGATTCTAAGTGAGGGCGCGGGCGCGGTCCTGCTCGCGCGTGAAGGGGATCTCGCGCTCGAGCGCATCCATCCGGGAACGAATTTTGCCCGGCAGAGCGCTCTTCTCCCGCAACTTAACGCCATTTGCGCCGAGTTGCGGCAAGAGAGCGCAACCGACGTGTTCATCGCGAGTGCGAACGGAACCTTTATTGATGCGGCGGAGCAGGCGGCTTCGGCAAAATATTTTGGCGAAGCCGCCATCTACACACCGAAGCCGGCGTTGGGAGAGAGCGTAGCGGCCGGCGGTCTCTGGCAGCTGATTTGCGCGGCGCAGGCGTTGCGGAGCCAGCGGTTGCCGCCAATTCTGCACGCCATGCACTCTGCTGGGCTAACGAGATCCCGCCAAGCCGGTGCGGCGCCATGGCACCGCGCCGCCGTTACCGTATGCGGGCTGAATCAGCAAGTCGCCGCCTGCACGCTACAGCTGAGAAGCTAGCGCGGAGGAGACCGCCAGCGCCTTTCCGTAGCTATCATCTTAATTACATCCCGCCGCCGCAGAACGCAGCCAGGCTTTTGACTTTGCAAGCGCTGCGCCGCGCCGTTACCTTCGGCGTCCGCGATGCGCAAGCCGGTTTTTTTGCTTTTCCTGCTGCTCCTTGCCGGCCCTATTTCGGCGCAGAATCTGGAAGGGCCGGGTGCGCTCCCGATTGAGATCAACGCCACCGGGCGAACCACCTACGAGAACGGGATTGCAACCGCGCACGATAATGTCGCAATCCATTTTGGCGATACCGATATCTATTCCGATTACGCGCAATACGACACGAAGAAGCGAATCCTTCTCCTGCGCGGACATGTCCGAATTTACCGTGGCACCAGCCTCTACATCGGCGAGGAGGCGACCTACGACGTCGATACAAAGGGAATTACCGCCAAGGACATGCGCTCGGGGACTTATCCCTATCTCGTCTCCGGGCAAAACGTGACCAGCAGCTCGGATGCAGAATATCACATCAAGCACGGCACCTTTACGACCCATGACTCGGCGAATCCGGATTTCCATCTCAACGCGCAAACTGTGCGGATTTATCCGGATGACCGCGTCGTGATGAAAAACGTTACCTTCTATGTTGGCGACGTTCCGATTTTCTGGTGGCCCTACGTTTACCAGTCACTCGATCGTTCCTTCAGCTACTCGATCGCGCCCGCTTATCTCAGTTCGTGGGGACCTTCGCTACTCGGTCAGGTCACTTTCCCGATTGGCGAACATGTCGTCAGCACGGTGCGTTTGGATTACCGAACCCGGCGCGGCCCGGCACTCGGTTACGATGCCGAAGTGCACTACGGCAAGAACGACGGCAGCCTCGCCAAACTGACGAGTTACTTCCTCCAGGATCAAAATCCAGATTTGAACCGGACTTCGCTCCCCCGACCCGGCACCCCGACGAGCCGGTACCGTCTCACTCTCCAGGATCGGACGCAGATCGCGGATGGGCTCGATTTGAAGGTCGATGTCTCGAAATTGAGCGACGCTTTTGTCCTCCAGGATTTTTTCCGGACAGAGTTTCTGATCAATCCGGAGCCGGATAATGTCGTTGCCCTAACGAAAACGAGTCCGTGGTATTCACTCACGGCTTACGGCCGTTTTCAGCTCAACAGTTTTTTTGAAACGACGGAGCGTTTGCCGGAGATCGCGCTCGATATCAAGCGGCACGGCCTCTTCGGCGGCCCAATTTTCTATGAAGGCGAAACGAGTGTGGGTGAGTTGCGGCGGAACTTCCCCGCTAACTCCATTTTTCAAGACTACAGCGTTTTCCGGATTGATTCTTTTCATCAGCTGAGTTTCCCGAACACTTACTTTGGCTTTCTCTCAATCATTCCCCGGGCCGGCTTTCGCGAGACCTATTACAGCGAGACCCAGCAATTGAATCCGCTCCTCCCATCGATTCTGCCTCCGCCGGACGCGCCGGAATTTCCTCTGCCGGACCCCGAGACCGGTTTGCCGAGCGAAAGGCTGGGCGCGACCTGGCGCACGATTTTCAACGCCGGGGTCGAAAGTTCATTCAAGATTTCTCGGGAATGGGATGAGGTGCAGGATCGCACCTTTGGGCTGGATGGCTTGCGTCACATCATTCAGCCCTATGTCGATTTCTCCTGGGTTTCGGCGCCCAATATCGATCCCGCACTGATCTTGCAATTCGACCGGGTGCAACCTTCAACCAAACTTAACCCGATCGATTTCCCGCAGTACACCGCAATCGACGCGATTGATAACTGGTCGATCGCGCGCATCGGGGTGCGCAATCGCCTCCAGACCCGGCGCGATGACTTGACTGTGAGCTGGCTCGAGCTGGAGACCTACGTCGATGTGAACTTCGATAATCCGTTTGAGAAGACTGATTACTCGAATGTGTTCAACAAACTCACCTTTACACCCGTCCCATGGGCGACGCTGGTCATCGACTCGCAAATCCCGCTCCTCGATCACGGTTTTACCGAGGTGGACACGAGCATCAATTTCAAGCCGACCGCGAATACTGTGCTCACCTTCGGTCATCGTTATCTGCAGGGAAACCCATTCTTCCTCGACAGCAGCCAATTCACGGTCGGCGGCTATTATCGCATTAATGCCAACTGGGGAGTCGGCTTTTACGAGCAATATGAAGCGGAAACCAACATCATCGAACAGCAGCGCTATTCGATCTATCGCGATTTGACGAGCTGGGTCGCGTCGTTCGGCGCGATTATTCAGAACAACGGCGGAGTCAAGGAATACGGGGTTCTGCTCACTTTCACCCTCAAGGCCTTTCCGAAGTTCGGACTTGATCTAAATTTCGACCCCGCCGGAACGAATCAAAATCAATAGAACAGCCTTAAAGCTGAAATAGTGAAACCTAATTCCCCGATGGATATCTCGATCATTGGTTCCGGTTATGTCGGACTCGTGACCGGCGCGTGCTTCGCCGACGTCGGCCACAACGTCATCTGCGTTGATAACGACGCGCGCAAGATCGAGTCGCTGCGCGGCGGCAAAGTGCCCATCTACGAGCCCGGTCTCGAGGAGATCCTGCACCGCAATGTTTCCGCGCACCGCCTCCGCTTCAGCGGGAGTATCAAGGAAGGGGTCGATAATGCCGAGGTCGTTTTCATTGCCGTGCCCACCCCACAGGATGCGGACGGCAGCGTCGACCTCAGCTTTATCGAAAAAGTGGCGCGCGAAATCGCCGGCGTGCTGAAGGATTATCGCGTCATCGTCGACAAGAGCACCGTGCCGGTGAAGACCGGCGAAAAAGTCGCCGAGTCCATCAAGCGCTACAACAAACACGGGGCGGAATTCGATGTCGTGAGCAATCCCGAATTCCTCCGCGAAGGCTGCGCCGTCGCCGACCTGATGGATCCGGACCGGATCGTGATCGGCGCCCAAAGCGAGCGCGCCATCGCGCTCATGAAAAAAGTTTATGAACCCTTCATGGCACCGATGTTGGTCACCGATATCAACAGCGCCGAACTGATCAAGCACGCGGCCAATTCATTCCTCGCGCTCAAGATCTCCTACATCAACGCCATCTCCGCGATCTGCGAAGCGAGTGGAGCGGACGTCGAGAAAGTAGCCAACGGGATCGGGATGGATCGGCGCATCGGGAGGCATTTCCTGAATGCCGGCATCGGCTATGGCGGCTCCTGTTTTCCGAAGGACATCGCGGCCTTCATCACCATCAGCGAACAGCTCGGCGTTCCGTTCAACCTTTTGAAAGAAGTGCAGCGGATCAACGCCGCGCAAAAGGAGCGCTTCCTCAAATCGATCCGCGACGCCCTCTGGGTTTTGCGGGACAAGAAGATCGCGGTCTGGGGCCTGACCTTCAAACCGAACACGGACGACATTCGCTCTTCGGTTGCGATCGAGCTGGTGGCCGATCTGCTGCGCGAAGGAGCGCACGTCTCGGCCTACGATCCCAAGGGAATGGAAAAGGCGCGCCAGGTGAAAACAATTGCGGATGCCCGCCTAACGAATAACGCGCTCGAAGCCGTCGAGGGCGCAGAGGCGCTGATCATCGCGACGGAATGGGACGAATTTGCCAACATCGATCTTGCCACTCTGCGAGGAAAAATGCACACCCCCCTCGTCTTCGACGGCCGCAATCTTTACGACCCTGAGACGATGCAAAAACTCGGCTTCGATTATACCTCGATCGGTCGCCCACGGCGCAGCCTTGCCTAACGACAAGCGGAATTCGGCTCGCGCCCTCGCGCTGCGCGCCTTCGCACGCTGGCGCGGCGGGCGCGACTTTGCCGATCGCGTGGCGGAGCAGCTCTTCGCCCATCGCGGTTTGCGCGCGCCTGATCGCGGTTTTGCGCTCGATCTTTTCTACGGCCTGCTGCGCAATCTCACGCTGCTCGATTTTTGGATCGCGCAACTTCGGCGCGAGCAGGTTGATCCCGCGACGCGCGACATTCTTCGACTCGGCCTTTATCAGATCATGCTGCTCGATACTGCGGCGCATGCGGCGGTTTTTGAAACCGTCGATCTGGCACCGCGGCGCGCGCGCAGCCTGGTCAACGCTCTCCTGCGTCGCGCCCTGCGCGAGAAAGCTGCCCTAACGAGCGCAGCTGAAAACCAACCGCCGCACATCCGTTTCTCCGAACCGGAGTTCCTGGTCGCGAAATGGTCGCGGGAATTCGGCGAAAGGATTGCGCTCGAGCTTTGCCGCTGGAATCAGCGCCCCGCATTTGTTTACGCGCGAATCAATCGCTTGCAGATAACTGTCGCGGAGTTTTTCGAGCGATATCCGCAAACCCATCCTGTCTCGGGACGGGAAAATTTTGTCACGCTCGCGGATCCGGTGGGCGCCGCGCAACGCGGCGACTGCTACCTTCAGGATCCGAGCACGGCGATCGCCTGCGAACTGCTCCGCCCGCGGCCGGGTGAAACTGTCCTCGATGCCTGCGCCGCGCCCGGGGGCAAAAGCGCCTACCTCGCGGAGATGATGGTGAATACCGGCACGCTCATCGCAGTCGATCGCGACCAAGACCGGCTCACCCGGCTGCGCGACAATCTCGTTAGGCTGAAGCTCCGCAATGCTTCGCCGGCGCTCTGTGATTGGACGAACCCGGCTTCGGTTCGGGCGGCCAATTTCGAAAAAAACTCCTGCGACAAGATCCTGGTCGACGCCCCCTGCTCGAACACCGGGACGATGCGCCGCCGGGTCGATGTGCGCTGGCGTTTGCGGCCGGAAGATTTCAGCCGCATGCCCAGGCAACAATTGGCAATCCTGCGCGCGGTCGCAGCGCTTCTCAAGCCGGGCGGCTCGTTAGTCTACAGCACCTGCAGTCTTGAAGCGGAGGAAAACGAAGCCGTCGTCGCCGCTTTTGCGAGAGAGCATCCCGATTTTCGCCTAACGAACGAGAGTCGATCGCTCCCCTTCCGCGACGGGTTCGACGGCGCCTATGCTGCCCGGTTGCAACGCTCGGGCACAATGGAATGATAAGCCCCTATGCAGGACGCCCGCTTTGGTAAACTCGCCGATCTCCTTGTCAATTATTCCACCGCGCTCCAGCCTAACGAGAAGGTCCTGATCGAGGCATTCGATACGCCGGATGAAATGACGATCGCACTCATCCGCGCAACGCGAAAAGCGAAAGCGCTGCCCTTCGTGCAGATCCAACGGGCGCGCGTCAGCCGCGAGCTTGCACTCGAGATCGACGAGCACCAACTCGGCTTGACGGCGGCGCACGAATTGGCGCGGATGAAAAAAATGGATGCCTACATTGCGATCCGCGGAAGCCACAATATCAGCGAACTGGCCGACGTTGCGGTCAACAAGATGAAGCTGATCGCGAAAAAAATGCGGCCGCTCCAGGACCAGCGGGTGCAAAAAACCAAATGGGTCGTGCTTCGCTGGCCCACGCCCGCGATGGCGCAGCTCGCCAATATGAGCACGGAAGCGTTTGAAGATTTCTTCTTCCGCGTCTGCACGCTCGATTACCGCAAGCTCCAGCCGGGGATGAAGGCGCTCAAAACCTTGCTGGAAAAAACTAATACGGTGCAGATCAAAGGACCGGGGACCGATTTGCGTTTCAGCATCAAGGGTATCCCGGCGATCGTCTGTGGCGGCGATCGCAACATCCCCGACGGCGAAGTCTTCACCTGCCCGGTCAAGGATTCAGTGCAGGGCCACGTCACCTTCAACGCGCCCAGCATTTATCAGAGCACGGCATTCGATAACATCCGGCTCGACTTCCGCGACGGGAAAATCATCGAGGCGACAAGTAGCCAGCCGGAAAAACTTAACGCCGTTCTCGACTCCGATGCCGGCGCGCGCTACATCGGTGAGTTTTCGTTAGGCTGCAATCCCTACATTATGCATCCGATGCGGGACATTCTGTTCGATGAAAAGATCGCCGGCTCTTTCCATTTCACGCCCGGCCAGGCTTACAAGGAAGCGGACAACGGCAATCGCAGCCAGGTGCATTGGGACATGATCAACATCCAGCGAACAGAGTACGGCGGCGGCGAGATTTTCTTCGACGGCGCACTCGTTAGGCAGAATGGAGAATTTCTGCCCAAACCGTTGCGCTCACTGAACTGGAAGAACTTCAACTAAGCGGCGACGGCGCTCGGCCCAGATTTACCATTCGCCCTTACCTCGCGCTGGCGCCCTCAGCGCTCGAAAGCAAATCGTTAGGCGCGCAAGCCGCCGCCGGGCGCGACCTGAATCAGGCCAAGCTCGGTGCCAGGGCCAAGCTGGACGTTTTCGACCTCGAAAACCGGTGCGGTGTCGATCGAACTCGGCCCGGAACCGGGGAGCTGCATTGAGACTCTGCGCGAAGTTGAGTTGAGAACGATCGTCGAGATTTCGAAGAGCGGCGTGAACTCGATCGCGGCGATCTGAAATTCAGCCGTGAGGTGAACCGAAGCCTGTTCCTGATGCGAGGGCGTGAGCTGGACCGGAGCGGAGCCTTGTCCGGGCACAAGCTCGAGGCCAGAGATGGCGAAGGAAGGCGAAGTAAGCACCGCAGGTTTCTCCTGCACCGACGGGGAGAGGCGGATGGTGCCGAAGCTGCCGTTGGCCAGTTCGATCCGCGCAACTTCGAAGGTGACCTGCAGATTCATCGGCGGCTGCGGTTGCTGCGAAGGGGCGAGCCGCATCGAAACCACCCTTGAGGTCGGCTTAAGCTGCAGACCGCTCATCTTGAAGGTGGGCGTGAGCTGCATCGAGGCGATCTCGAGCGAGAAAGTGAGCTGTACGGCGGTGTGCATGCCACCCGCGGGTTGCTGCACCGACATCGTCGGCGCGGTACTGCGCATAGTCGGCATGGAAGCTGGTGTGATGGTGGTTTCAGGCATGATGATGGGTGTAGTTGGTTGCAGTCGGATGGGCTCGGTGGAGATGATCTTAGAAGCAAACGAGGGAGTTTCAATGTCCGAATGGGGCGGCCGATGACCGGCGATCGGCGCGGCCAAATCGGCTTCCGCTTCGAGCAGTTCAAGCGGTGATTCGGGCTCGGGCCGGGTCAGTTCGGGAATGATCGGCTCGGCTGAAAGCGCGGTCGTCAATTCAGGCACAGGCTGGCCTTGCGCGACCGGCTCTTCCGCAACGAGCTCCCACTCTTCTGCCGGTGCCGTTGTTGCTTCGACTGGTTCCGAGGCGACTTCATCCTTTTCCGGTTCAAACGCGGGCTCGGGGCAGTCGGACGACGCCGGTTCTTCCACCTGGGACGGCGGCGCGGGAGCAATCGGTTCGGAGATTAACAGTTGAACTGGAGTCACCGGTGGCGCCGGTTCGATCGAAATCGACACTTCTTGCTGGTCGCGAAGTGGCACGGCCGGCGCAGGCTCGGACACCGGAACTGCAACCGCTTCTGCCGCGCTCTCCGCCGGTTCGTTAGGCGCGGTCGCCCCTTCCACCGCGCCCGGCACTTCGCCGTGCGCCGTCGCCGCACCTGAAAAAACTGCAGCGCGCGCCGCCGGTTCGGTTGCTTTGAGACTAAGCGACAGCTTTGGCGGGCCGGTCGAAATGAGATCGCGCGCACCGTGTCGCTCCTCGCGCAGGTCGGATGCATCGCCAGCGAACGGCGGCTCGGTCAATGGCGTGGATGAAGGATAAATCGGGACGCTGGCCATATTACGACGCGCTTGTTGAATGACGAGCCCGATAAGAAGCAGGATTCCAGCCAAAAGAAGCGCGCCCACCAGGAGCGTTCCCGGGCGGGAAAACCGATCCACCATTTCAGCAAACGTCGGTTTCCATCTGGCCTCATTTTCCTTCGAGAGATCCTGCGCCGTCGCGGCTTCGGTCGCGTTTCGCTGAGCGACGATCGGAGCTACGCTGGGCTTGCTTGCAGTCGCGACTGTCGGAGCGGCTGTTGTCGCCGGAGCGACGCTCGGCTTGCTTGCACTCGCGACCGTCGGAGCGGCTGACGTTGCCGGAGCAACGCTCGGCGCGACACTGACATTGGCCGCTGCCTCGGCTGCCGGGATGGCGGCGCCTGGAGTTTCCGCCGGAGCGATCGCGTTCTGCGAGGCAACTTCCGGTGTAGGCAATCCTTCGGCCTGACCGAGCCGCATCGAGGGCATTGGTTCGTTAGGCGGAATCGCCTTGGCCTGCGCCAGGGCGTCGGTTGCCGGCGGTTCGGTCCCGCCAGCCGGCGTCAGCCAGCCGAGGTCATAGAACGAATCGGCGAAAACGATATTCAGGGCCGGCGAATAAATCTTTCTTGCCGATTGCACCCAATCCTCCCCCTGCTCTCCGTGGCCGTGTTTGTATTCCCAGGCGGCGTGCGCGTAGTAGAGCGCCGGCGTCTCGCCGGTAAATTTGAATTGATCCATCAACT
>JAICXG010000281.1 GCA_025980625.1 Chthoniobacterales bacterium | reverse complement strand
CCAGCGTCGCGACCCGCCGCGAGATCCGCGGAGCATCCGCCGCAGCAATCGCCAGCCCGAAGACCGGGCTCTACAACGCGGTCGAACCGACCTGATCTGCGGCTCAAGCGGGAATCTTGCCGAAACAGGTTACGGCCAAAGCCCGGGCTCGCCATTCAGCTACGCTTACGGTTTAAGGCCAAGCGGCCGTTGCTGCATATGGCCATCGCGATTGCCTTACCCGTTTTTGTCTTGCCACCCCCACGCCAGCTTCCGTATTCAAAAGGCTTTGGAGGCAACACCGACCAATCTTTCTCAAGCGTAAACCTTATCTCTCGAGGACCGGAGCGGTCGGAAATCTGTTTAACTTATAAATAACAGATCACATTGTCGATCGGCTCTTTGCGCTCTCATTTTCCTGGGTCTGTGCGCATGCCTCGATAGCACCGCAACGGCCTTCAGTTTCACACTGGTTACATCTACACCACGACTTACTTTTCCCTCGACATTATGGAATGCGACTCCGCCGGTAACTACGTCGATTCCCTCACTCTGCCGTCCAGACTCGGAAGCGAAACTCGCGAGATCGCCTTTGGACCCGACAACCTACTCTACGTAACGATGGTGAACGGCCCGGGTTTTGTCGCCTATGCTCTGGATAGCACTGGCGCGGTGCAGCAAAAGATACCGCTATCTGTCTATGTCGCCGGCAACCTGAGCTTCGGCAAGATCGCGGTCGTTAACAGATACATTTACGTGGCCGGTCAGGATGACCTGATCCGGTTTCAATTGGGCCAGCCGCACTCCGGACAGTCCATTTACACGAATAACCAAGTCTTCGATGTAAAACCCCTTCCCAATGGCAACCTCTTTGTCGCTTCAGCCTATGCGATCGATGAGATCAGGCGGAGCGGAACCATTGTCCGTCACATAGTACTCTCAGGAGGCCCATCCTTTGCCGACGTCCGCGGCATCGAATACGACCCGGCTAGCGACAAGCTTTTCGTCACCGAGCTTGGCTACACCGGATTTTCCGACCAACTGATGCGGATCAATGCCTCAACCAGCAGTTCGAGCTAAGCACCTTCAACTACGGCCATGACCTTTTCCCCTCCGATTCCGACACGCTGCTGGTCGGAAGCGTCTACGAGACGCCGCCGATTTACAATGAGGACCTCGATTAACCCGGCACGATCGGCACCGTGCCGCGTACGTTCGTTACCTAATACACCGGCCCGTGACTTCCGTTCCGGTCGCGGCCTGAAGCCGGCCAACGATCGGAAAGCAGCGCGAAAAGTGCAGTCGGGCCAACGATTCCCGATCAAGACAGAGTTAGTGGCGAAGACAATTGCGACCAAGCGCGGCCCCGCGCCCAACGTAATGGCCGGCGGCGTTTGCCCGCGGGCCTTGGCGGCAGCGGGGCGCCGTGTCGCTCGTCTCTCTAAGAACTCGCAGCGAAGAAGCGCCCGCGGCCGGTGTGGGCTGCGCGCGCATTTAGTTTTCCGCGCTTCCGTGGAATTGACCGATATATAGATACAGGAATTTGACCGAACTAATGATTCGTTCTTTTAGCCTAGCTGTAGGCTACAGCTGCGCGCCCATAAAGCGTCAATCGCACGAGTGACCGAGCGCGTGAACTCGATCATGGCCCTCGACCTAAAGGTGGTCATTTGCATCGGAGTGATCTGTGGTAGGTTCAGATATGCTTACGAGCCAGAAGATAATCGATGCGGTCAATGAACAGATTGGCTATGAGTTCAGCGCTTCGCTCCAGTACTTTGCCATCGGCGCATATTTCGCGGCCGAAGCGTTGCCGCAGCTCTCAGGTCATTTTCTGAAGCAGGCAGAGGAAGAGAAAGCGCACGCGTTGCGATTCATGAAATATGTGGTCGACGCCGGAGGCTGTGTTGTCATTCCGGCAATCGCCGCTCCGCAGTCCCGATTTAAGAATCCCGAAGAAGCAGTGAAGCTGTCACTCGATCAGGAGATTCATGTCACAAACCAGATCAACGGTCTGGTCGAGCTGGCGCGGAAAGAGAATGACTACATCACGATCAATTTTCTGCAGTGGTTCCTGACCGAGCAGCTCGAAGAAGTCTCCTCGATGGATAACCTGCTCAAGATTGTGCAGCGGGCCGGCGATAATCTTCTGCAAGCTGATGAGTATCTCGCCCGGGTCGGCATCAAGACGATGCCGGAGCCGCCGGCCGCGTGATGCGCAGAGATATCGAAGTTAGCGATGAAGAAGAGCGCTTTGTGTCAGGGCCTGGTTTTTTCAGCCGGTGACGCGCTCGGCGTGGCGGTCGGTTTCGGCGCGAGTAAATCGGCGCGTTTCCTTTCCAACTGCTCGACGCCGTATTTCGGCACGAGGAAAATCCGCCCTTCAAACTTCTTCTCGGTAGTGAGCTTTTTTTCCAGAGCTTCGTGTTTCGTCTGGAATTCTTTGTCGAGCCTGGCCTTGTCTTCAGGCTTTTCGTTCTTAGCCGCCGTTCGGGATTTGGCGAGATCCGCGCTCACGGCAACGGCAAGCGGATAAGCCTCCCCGGTCTTTTTGCCAAGTTTGAGTGTGTAAGTGAAACCATCTTCCGTCGTGACAGTGACTACTGCCGGTTTGTCCAGGCCAGTGTTTGCGGGTTTGGCGTCCGGCGGCAGCACATCGGTAAAGGATGAGATACTGCTGAGTGCGCTTGTAACTTGAGCCGCTTTGGTCTTATCCAGTTGCTCTCCTGGCTTGGCATCGGCCAGTTTCCATTCGGTGGAAGATTTGACCTGCTCGAGCTTCCAATCCATCTCCGGGGTTCTGCCCGCCATTGTGATCGAGCTCGGCTTCTCGATTTTGATAAATGCCCGGTCCAACCATTGCTCGGGCTTGTTATCGATCTGCTGAAACGCTTCGCTCACGAGCAAAACACGGCCGGAGCCATCCTCGGGCATGACATATCGGCCGGCGGGAAAAGGCCGCCCCTGGGCAAGTGTTTGAGCGGTTTCACGCAGGTATTGTTTTCCGAACACAAGCGCGGCAAGCCGCTTCCCGGCGGCGTCTTTGAATTCTACCAGCGTCCCGCTATCTCCTGGCTGCCCGGAATGTAGGAGTGAGAGCCGCCCCAGTTGTGACTTCCCGACTTTTAGTTCCTGGACCGGCTTCAGTTCCCAGGCCTTGCGAATCAGCGTGCTAACCATCTGAAAGTTCGCCGGGTAATTCGCCTTCTCTGTTATGACCCAAGTGTCACCCTGCTGCTTCAGGTGTAACTGGGCTTTCGGTTGCTGGATCGTGACCTCCGCGACTTGATCGATCGGCAAAGTAATGACCCTATCTGGTAATTGTCCGGTGCTACTTTGCCAGGAAGTCGTGCTCCGCCGCGCCAGCAGCCAGGCAGCCGCGCCGACTACTACTACCAACAAAACGAGAATGGCTAACTGCGTGCGCCTCATCCGGCTGCCTGTCTCCGTCGGAAGAGCGCAAGCCCCAGGCCAGTCAGAGCAACGGCTGCCGGCATGGCCGCGATATTGAGCCATTTGATGCGAGTTTCAAGTGAGTCAATCTCGGCCCGAACCTGTTTGCGCACCTTCTTTAGCTCGGCCTTTACTTCCACTTCTTTTTTTTGAAAATTGGCTAGCTCCGTTTGCTGCTCGGGTGAGAGGATGAACTTCTGCCCAGACTCCTTCCCTTTCTGAAGTTCGTTCACTTTGCGCTGGGTTTCACTCAGGCTCGTCTCCAGTTCCTTGATCTTGCTCCGGTAACTG
>JAICXG010000305.1 GCA_025980625.1 Chthoniobacterales bacterium | reverse complement strand
GTATTCGTTAGGGGAAGTGCCGCGCTCGCAGCTTCAGCAATCGTCGTGCTCATGTTTTTTCGTCAGCCGGCGGAGGTTCGATTTCCTGCAGGATCTCGAGGACGCGCGAGCCGCGCTCGATCGAATCGTCGAGGTGAAAAATTAAGTGCGGGGTGTATTTCAAGACGACGTGCCGGGCGAGATCGGCCTGCAACATGGCGCGGTTCGTCTCGAGCGCGGGGATAACTTTCTCCCGGCCGTTCGAGCCGAGAACGCTGATGTAAACGTGAGCAGATTTCAGGTCAGATGTGACGTCGACCTCGTTGATGGTGACGAGCAGGTCGTCGAAATCCATTTCGCGCACAAGCAAAGCGCTGAGCTCTCGTTTGAGCAGTTCGTTAACGCGAAGGAGTCGGTGTTTCATTTCGTTCGTTGAAGCGTTGAAGAATTAAAGCGTTGCAGCGAGGAGCAGCTGTCCGCCCGCTTCATCGCTTTCACGTCCTCACAATTTCTGCGGCACCTGTTCGAGCTGATAACATTCGATCACGTCCCCGACCTGGTACTCGTTGAAGTCACCGAGCTTGATGCCGCATTCGAGGCCGCTGCGGACTTCCTTCACATCATCCTGGAACCGGCGGAGGGTGGAAATTCCGCCGTCGTAAACCGGCTGACGGCGGCGCAGCACGCGAGCACGGGCAGTCCGACCGATGCGACCATCGGTCACGAGACAACCGGCAACGATGCCGCGGCTGAGTTGGAAAACCTGTTTGACCTCGGCATGGCCGATGACGGTCTCGCGATGTTCCGGGTCGAGCAGGCCGGCCATCGCTTCTTTGATCTGGTCGATCAATTCGTAAATGATGCTGTAAAGTTTGACCTGCACGCCTTCGCGCTTGGCTGCGCCGACCGCGTTGCTCTCGACCTTGATGTTGAATCCGACGACAACCGCGTTCGAGGCGCTCGCGAGAAGAATATCGGATTCGGAAATCGGACCGACGCCGGAGTGGATCATCTCGAGGTCGACCTTCTTGCTCTCGATTTGCCCTAACGAGGCCGTGATCGCCTCGAGCGAGCCTTGCGCGTCGCACTTCAGAACCAGACGCAGGACCTTCTTCCCATCCGCGGCCTGGAGCAGACTCTCGAGGGTGGCGCGCTGCGGCACGCTGAGTTTCTCGGTGCGTTTCGCCGCGATGCGCTCTTCGCTCAGGAGCTTGGCCGATTTGTCCGATTCCATCACGAGGAACTCATCGCCGGCGTTTGGCAATCCGGTAAAGCCGAGGACCTTCACCGGCATCGAGGGGCCGGCCGACTTGATCATGTTGCGCTGATCGTCGATGAGCGACTTTACCTTGCCGGCGTAATCCCCGCAGATGAACGGCTCGCCCACTTTGAGCGTGCCCATCTGCACAATCACAGTGGCGGTCGGTCCGCGCCCTGGCTCAACCTGCGCCTCGATTACGACACCGCGCGGAGTGGCGGTCGGCGAAGCCTTCAGCTCCATCACTTCCGCCTGCACGGCCATGTTCTGTAGCAACTCATCGATGCCGACGCCTTTGGTCGCGGAAGTCGGCACCGTGATGGTTTCGCCGCCCCAATCTTCAGGCGTCAGTCCCTGTTCCTGGAGTTGTTGTTTGACGCGATCAACGTTTGCCGAAGCCAAATCGACTTTGTTTATCGCGACCATGATTTTGACGTGGGGCGCAGCCTTGGCGTGGTTGATCGCCTCGATCGTCTGCGGCATGAGACCGTCGTCGGCCGCGACCACGAGCACCACGATATCGGTCACGTTCGCGCCCCGGGCGCGCATTGCGGTGAAAGCCGCGTGGCCGGGCGTATCGAGGAACGTGATCTTCGTTCCCTCATAATCGAGGGTGTAAGCACCGATGTGCTGCGTGATCCCGCCAGCTTCGCCCGCCGCGACGCGCGTTTTCCGGATCGCATCCATCAGTGAAGTCTTTCCGTGGTCGACGTGCCCCATGAAAGTGATGACCGGCGGCCGCAGCTTCAGCTCTTCTTCTTTCTCGATGACCGGTGGCGGCGGGGGCGCGACCACTTCGACGGCCTTGTGCACGCCGGCGCCTTTTTCGCGCCGCTCCATTTCGAAAACGAAGCCGTGTTTCTCGCAAATTTTCGCCGCGACCTCCGGCTCGACTGTCAGGTTCGGGTTGGCAAAAATGTTGTAGTCATCCATCAACTCCTTGATCAGCTGGAAATTTTTCAGCCCGAGCTGGGTCGCCAGCTCTTTGACGATGATCGGCGGCTTGATGTGAATGATCTTGCGGCCGTCCTCGGTTTCGATTGTTTCCTCGCCGGCTGCGGGGGCGACCGCAGCTGGCGCGGCCGGTGGCGGCTCAACTTTCGTCGGCTCCGGCGGCGCGGATGGAGTTCGAATGCGCGAGATCGGCGGCAGGATCATCCGTTTGATTTCTTCGTTCGCGGCGCGCTTCGCCTTGGGAGCATGCGGCTCAATCAACGAAACGCTCTCGACGGCCGACTTCGCTGGGAGCGGCGGCGGGGCTGGCTGGCTCGCGGAGCGCGACTCCGTTGCGCCTTCGTTCGGTTTCGCCGGAGCTTTCTTCCCCGTGATTGGCGCAAACGCGGACTTCGTCGCCGACGGCTTCGACGTTTCGGTACGCCTTGGAGTTTCAGCCGGTTTCGTGGAAGGCGACGGCGCGGCCTCTTCGATCGGCGCCGGTGTTTTTGCCTTCGCGGGAGCAACTGCGGCACCGTCTTCGGTCCGGGCCGCGGAAGTATCGGCAGCCTTGGCCGGCTTAGATCCGGCGGCGACTTTTGAAACGGAAGCGGCGCGGGGACGAGACGAGGGCCTGGCAGTGGTTTTGGCCGCGGCCTTGCGGGCGGGCGCTTTCGCCGCCGTGGATTTCGTCGTCGTTTTCGTTGCCATTCCTTTTTCTAAAAACTATTGTGCTCATGGCCGTGAGCGATTGATCGCAGGAGCCATGGTCAGGGAGAAACGGGTTCGTCGCGATGGACCGCTTCGTAAATCTCGCGCGCTTTCTCTTCGTCCACGCCGAGGATCTCGACAAGGTCGGACAATTCCGCGTCGCGTAAACCTTCCAAATTCGTAAAGCCCATCTTCACCAGAGTCATCGCCTGCTCTTCGCTGATCGGCAACGACCCGGCAAGTGTTTGCGCGGCCTGCGCGACCTTC
>JAICXG010000299.1 GCA_025980625.1 Chthoniobacterales bacterium | reverse complement strand
GCGACGCAGAAGATCGTCGTCCCGATCATGGGCGAAGGGATTCGCTCGGCCAAAGTCGTTACGCTCTTAAAGAAACCCGGCGACAAGATCGAGCTCGACGATCCGCTTTGCGAGGTCGAGACCGACAAGGCGATCTACCCGATCGAATCCTCCTTCACCGGGACGATGGGCGAATGGAAAACCAAGGTCGACGACGTCGTCGAGATCGGACAGCAACTTGGCACGATTCTGATCGAGGGGAGCGGCGACTTCGAAGAACAGTTCGAAAGCGCGGCCGAAATGTCTCCGCGCCAGGCTGCGCCGCTCATCCCCTCGCAGCAATCCGCCTCGCGCGAGCCCGCGCTCTCGGCCACCATCACGCGCAAGCTCAGCCGGGTGGTGCCGGCAAATTTGCAGATCGATGTGCGCTGGGATGCGGTGCGTGAAGCACGCGCCCGGGCGAAGCAGAGCGATGGCAAAGAGGCGCCCTCCCCTTCCCTCATGATGGCGTGGGCGGTCGTTAGGGCAATGGAAAAACATCCGGCTTTTCGCAGCCTCATGCTGGATGACGACCGCATCGTCGAGCATCGGGATTTTGATCTTGGGATTGCGGTCGCGCTTGCAGACGATCGACTCGCGACTGCGGTGATCACGAATGCCAACACCCTCTCCTGGCCCGATTTCGTTAGGCGCTACAACCACGCGGTCGAGAGCACCCGCGCCGGCCGCATTGATGCGATGAACGCACCGGTCGTGATCAGCAGCCTCGGCGCCTTCGGCGTGCGCACCGGCGCGCCGATCGTCGTCCCGCCATCCGTCGGGACGCTCTTTGTCGGGAGCGCGCATCCGGAGCTTTCGCCTAACGGAAAGCGAACGCGGACCGTCGAGGTGGTGACGCTTTCGCTGACTTTTGATCATCGGGTCGTAAACGGCGCCGGCGCTGCCAGCTTCGCCCACGAGATCAAACAACTAATCGAGCATTTCGAGATCCCCGCGCCAGAGGTCAGGCTTCCAGCCTGACTTCCGCAGCAGAGTCTGCGCGACCGGTCGGATGCGTCTCTCCCATTCCGAATATGCTTGGGCCGAGGGATGCAATCCATCGGCCGCGACCAGCTCAGGCCGATTACGCAACTCCTGGCTGGCGACAAAAATATCCACCATCGTTAGGCCACGACGCTCTGTTTCCTCGGCGGTGATGCGATTAAAATTCGCCAGGCCGGCGCTGATGTCGCGGCCGCGGGAATATTCGCCGCCCTTTGGGGTAACGGAAAAGTCCGGAATGTTGATCACCAGAAGATGCTTCTCGTTAGGCAAGATTGCCCGCATTTCATCCATCAAATGCCCGAGCCGTTGCCGAAACGCGTCCGGCTCGACCCCCTGCACCCAATCGTTCACGCCGATCATAAGCGTGCCAAAGCCGGGCCGCGCGCCGCGAAACACCGGCAGCTCGTGTTCGATCGCATCGGCTGTCGTCCAGCCGGTGCGGGACGGGTTGGCGACCAGCTCCAGGCCAAGGTGTCGCGCGAGCAATGCCGGCCACGAAGCTGCTTCGCTCGCGCCTTCTCCGATCGAATAGGAGTCCCCGATCGCAGCGTAACGAACCGGCCTTGCCACGAACCGCCATTAAAGGCGTCGGCGAAAAAATCAACTGCCGCGAAATGCCGCCTGCGCCGCAAGGAGACGCTGTTCTTCGACACGCCGCGCCTGCTCGGCGGCGCGTGATTCCATTTGCGCAAAATCAGTCCGCTGCAAGACCGGCGAACTTTCCCTCACCGCAGCCAGCGCACGCCAAAGCATTTTCTTACCGGTGATTCCAATGAGCAGCGTCTCGAGCGCTTGCAGCAGGCGCAGCTTTGCATCTTCCTCTGACGTGATCCCCAGTTTGATTCGTCCGATTTTCTCCGCCATCCAGGCGCCGGCGTTGCGCAGGCTGCTTTCCTCCAGACCGAGCGCCGACATGAGATTGTGCAGTTGGTTGTGGTCGGCCTCGATGTCACTCCGCAGTTCGGTGAAAAATGCGCCGAGCGGATCGCTCCGGTAGGCGTCGCTCAGGTGGTCGAGCAACTCCAGCGCGCCAACTGCGCCGGCAGAATGATCCTGCAAATAGACTTTCAGGTGTTTCGCCGCGTCGCCGTCACTCATGCTCTTGATTCGAGCCTCTCGGTTGCGCTGGTCGCCGCCCCGAGTTGGCTTTCGTTTGTGAATCGCGATGCGCCCGCCCGCGCCATCATCCATCTCGACATGGATTGCTTCTACGCCGCGATCGAGATGCGCGACCGGCCGGAGCTGCGCGGCAAACCGGTCGGAGTCGGCGGCGCACGGGATCGGCGCGGCGTGCTCACGACGTGCAATTATGAAGCGCGCAAATTCGGTGTTCGCTCGGCGATGCCGACTTATATGGCGCTGCAACGCTGCCCGAAACTGATCGTCATCCCGCCGCGCTTCGATGTTTACCGGCGGGAATCGGGAGTCATTCGCGCCATCCTGCATCGCTTCACTGATCTGGTCGAGCCGCTCTCGCTTGACGAAGCGTACCTCGACCTGACGGCGCATCCCGGCGCGCCGGGGCCGCTCGCGCAGGTGATCCGCGATCTTATTTTTCAAAAAACAAAGCTGACCGCCTCGGCCGGAATCGGGCCGAACAAACTCATCGCCAAAATTGCGAGCGACCTGAAGAAACCGAATGGGCAATTTGAAGTCGCGCCTAACGAGGTGGCAGAATTCATGGCTGCGCTTCGGGTACGGAAAATTTGGGGAATCGGTGCGGTGGCGGAGCAGAAGCTGCAGCAGCGTGGGATCACGACCTGTGGTGAGCTGCAGCGCTATTCGCGGGTCGAGCTGCAAAACATTTTCGGAAAATTCGGGCTCGAGCTTTACGATCTTTGCCGTGGGATCGATGATCGGCCGGTCGAACCGCAGCGGGAGCGGAAATCGCTTAGCACGGAAGAGACCTTCGCGAGCGATCTCGAGACGCTCGAAGCCTGCGAGGAAAAACTGGAAGAACTCTTCGCCGATCTGATGGCTGATCTCACGCAAAAGGAAAACACCCGGGTCATAACGAAGATTTTCGTGAAACTAAAGTTTTCGGATTTCACCCGCACCACGGTGGAACGCGCCGGGCTGCTGCCGTCGTTAGGCGAATATCGCGCCTTGCTTACGGAAGCGTTTGCCCGCACTGGAAAAAATGTGCGTCTGATGGGAGTGGGCGTGCGTTTCGC
>JAICXG010000167.1 GCA_025980625.1 Chthoniobacterales bacterium | reverse complement strand
GGGCTCTAAAATCGCTCAAGCTCGAGCTTGGCGAGACCGGACAGACAGGCAAGGTAAAGGCGCGGGAGGTGACTCCCGATATCGCGAGTTCTAATTGACGCGCAGACTACAAATTTACAACGAACCTTTGACTGGTTGCCTAGCAGTGCTCCCGCTTCTATTCTGATTTGCCCCTGCACCGGCTGATGAAGAGGAACGTTTTGCACATCCGATGGGTTTCCGGCGATGAGCCATTTGCAGAAGAGCTGCCACGTTATGAATAATCGGCCCACCCGTAAGGAGGCAAACTGGCTCGATCTTTTGCGACGAGCGATGCGGCAAATGCGCACCATGTTGCAAGGCCCCAAATTTGAACCGCACAGGGAATTTCCCGAGGCGCGAATCATGACTGAGCGCATGCTGCGGAAGCAGCCCTGGGCGCCGCCGTTGGACGAACCGGAGTGGCGGAGTCCACACGATGACGCACATATGCAAGCGGAGGACCCGGTCTTGGGTATCTATCGCAACGGCAAAGCCTGGGCGCTGCCTTGGTGGATCATGATCGACCACCATATCGCCAACCTGGTCTTGGATGGACAGCCTGTTCTCGTGACTCTATGCGGGGTGTGCAGCAGCGGCTCGGCATTTGATTCCATTCACAAGACGCAGCGCCTCAGCTTCCAGATGGCCGGCTTGTACAACGGCACGCATCTGATCAAGGACCTCGAAACCGGCAGCCTTTGGAATCACATCAATGGCGAGGCACTCTTCGGTCCACTCAAGGGTACGTTTTTGGAGCGTATCGCCCTGGCGCAATGCGAATGGCGGGAGTGGCTCAGCATGCATCCTGACTCGCTCGTGCTATGGGGAGAACAAGAACTTCGCGCAGGCTTTGGCTCGCAACATACTCCTGGATCGCCGGCCATTGGAGCGGAGTTACGGAAGAGTCTGACCCGTCCGATCGACCAGCGTATCGAGCATAACACTCTGGTCTTGGGTGTAGAAGGCGATGGCACTGGCTTCGCCTTTCCTTTGCCGGAGCTGGATAAGATCGGTCCCGTCCTTCACACCACGATGGACAAAGAGGAGATTGTTATTTTTCATAAGCCCGGCAGTGTGCATGCCTTGGCCTTCTCAGCTATCTTAGATCGCGAAAAGCTGGAGTTCTTTTACAAGGAGCAAAGCTGCATCGTGGACCGGCAGACTGGCAGTCATTGGAGTTATGCCGGCGAGTGTTATGCCGGGACGCGTCGCGGCAGCAAGCTGCGCTATGTCAGTTCCGGAGTGGCGGAGTGGTACATCTGGGCTGCGCACCACCCAAACACCGGCTTGTTTCGAGTAGCTCGATAACAACGACGGTTGAGCCATCAGTGTCATAGCTCGGGTAATCTCCTTACCGAGGGGCGGAGCCAGTCAGAAAAGATAAGGGACAAGTCGGTAAGTGGAAGCGGCGTAGGTTCGGTAGCGCTCGCCAAAGGCGTTTCGCAGCGCTTCTTCTTCAACCTGGATTCGCCAAAGAAAGGCGGCTGTAATGGGAAGGAAGACAACGGCGAGTGCAAAGACGTTTAACATGCACAAACTGAATCCAAGAAAGACCAGCAGAGTTCCGGTATAAGACGGGTGCCGGAGATAGCGGTATGGACCGGTGGTAATGAGCCGATGGTCTTTTGCGATCGCGACGTTGACGGTGAAGAAGCGGCCGAGATGAATGATCGCCATCCAACGTAAGACCAAGCCGAGGACGAGAAGCAAGAGGCCGATGAGATAAAAGAGTCTTGGATGCGGCAGTCTTCCTTGTGGAAAAGCGGACCGGCAAAAGAAACCGGCAAAGATGCTGAGGCCGATCATTATCCAAAGGAGTGGGAGAGTCGCACGGTCTTTCCCGTTAGCACGGGTCTTTGCCCGTTTGGTGAAGACCAGGGCGATTTCCGAGAGGAGGAGCGCCAGGCCGACAATCATAACGCCTGGCAGTCTCATGCGCCCGGTCAGGGTCAGGATCCGCGGCTATGACTTTGCCGGCTCGGGGGAACGCTTCGAACGCAGAGCGTGGCGGACAAAGTTCTGTCCGATGTCCCACATCGGGCCGGGGAATTTGCGGCACTCAGTCAAGGTCGCGTCGAGTGCATTCACAAACATCTCGACTTCCTTTTCGCCGATCATGAGGGGCGGGAGAATCTTGATCACGTCCATGGCGTGACCGGCCACCTGAGTCAGGATGCGATGCTGGGCCAGCATCTGAGTCACAACCATTTGTGCAAAGAGGACCTTGTCCACCTTGTGCAGGAGTTTCCAGGCCATCTTTAACTTAAACTCGTTAGGCTCGTGGAATTCGATCGCGATCATCAGTCCTTTGCCGCGCACCTCTTTGATAAAGCTATGTTTCGCCTTAAGCGCGTCGAGCCGCTCTACGAGGAGCGCCCCCATTCTGGCGGAGTTCTCGATTAGCTTTTCGTCGTCGATTACTTCGAGGGCGGCGAGGCCGCAGGCCATGGCCAGATTGTTCCGGCCGAAGGTGGTGGAATGAACGACGCAACGGTCCATTCGGCTAAAGGTCTTTTGATAAATGTCGCGCCGAGTTACAATCGCGCCGCATGGGACATAGCCGCCGCTTAGTGTCTTGGCCAGAGTAATGATATCCGGCTCGAGGTTCCAATGTTCGAAGCCAAACATTCTCCCAGTTCGGCCGAGGCCGGTTTGGATTTCATCACAAATAAGGAGCGCGCCGTATTTTCGGCAAAGCTCCTGCGCGCGAACGAAGAAGTCACCGCGGGGATAATTCACTCCCTTGCCTTGCACCGGCTCGATGACAAAGGCAGCGACATCACGCTTTGATAACTCATCTTCAAGGCTCGCGAGATCATCCATCGCGATGCGCCCATCGAAACCTTGCACGAGCGGGCCGAAACCTTCGGTAAAACTCTCGCAGCCCATGAGTGACAGCGAACCCAGGCTGAGCCCATGAAAAGCGCCTCCTAACGAAAAGACACGCGGCCGCTGGGTGGCGGCGCGGGCAAACTTAAGTGCGCCTTCGATTGCTTCCGTGCCGGAGTTACAAAAGAATACGGCGTCGAGATGTTTCGGCGTTCGCTTTGTCAGCGCCTCGGCCAAAAGCCCGCTGAGGAGCGAGCAATCCATCTGCACCATGTTGGGCAGGTCGAGATCGAGCACGTCGCGGATCGCCTTTTGCACCGCGGGATGGTTGCGCCCGATATTGAAAACACTGTAGCCACTCAGGAAATCGAGATAAGGCGTGTTATCCATATCATAGAGATAAGCACCTTCCGCCCGGGCATAGACTTTGTCGAAACCGATCACCCGCTGCGCCGCGACGAGTGTGCGGTTGAGGTGGCGCTCGTGTAACTCGTAGTTTTCGCCCAACCGGCTGGCGACGATTTCCTTCAGGTCAATGGCCATAAGGAAACGTTCTGCGATGCAAGGCCGGAACGCAACTTAGGGCTTCCAATTGCGATACGCGACATAGGCGCCGACCCGCAGATTCGTCCGGCTGGCGGTGTGGCGGTCGAGTTGTTCGGCGAGCCATTGAAACCATTCCCAGCTTTTCTGCGTGCCGGTGCGTTCTCGTTCATCGAGCACGAAGGGTTGAAATTTACGCCAGGCGATCCGGGCCATGCCGCCCACGAGATCGTCCGCCACCGAGAGCGGCACGATGCGCGCGAATACGGAATAGCCAATGCCTTCCATAATGGTGGCGATCTTGAGCATCGCTTCGAGCTTGCGCGGGTCGTTAGCCAGTTTCGCCGCGGTTGTTCCGTCCGGGATCGCGGCGACGATCATGGAAGAGCTCATCCATTCCGGGGTCATAAGCGCCTGCACGGCGGCAAAGGCAGCGCGCTCTTCGCGCTCGCGGCGAGCACGGCGCATCTCGATCAGACCGAAAGCGACACCGGTGATAACGGTGAGAGCGGTGGCAACATTTGCGATCGTTGAGAGATCCACGGCGGCAGATTAGCAATTCTGACTGCGCCGGGAACGACATTCCTTTGCACTCGGCGCGCCCGCCCTTAACGTGCGTTCTTCAATGGCTGCCGCCGAACCGCAAGTCACTCCTGAAGTCGTGGCGCAACATGGTCTGACGCCGGAGGAATATGAGCGGATTAAGCGAATTCTCGGGCGGGAACCGAACTTCACCGAGCTGGGGATTTTCTCAGTCATGTGGAGCGAGCATTGCTCCTACAAAAACTCGCGCCGGGAGCTGAAGAAATTTCCGACGAGCGGGCCGAACATTCTCGTTAGGGCAGGAGAAGAGAATGCCGGAGTAGTGGACATCGGCGATGGCTGGGCGGTCGCATTCAAGATCGAGAGCCACAATCACCCAAGCGCGATCGAGCCTTTCCAAGGCGCCGCGACCGGTGTCGGCGGAATCATTCGCGATATTTTCACGATGGGCGCGCGCCCGGAGTTTCTGCTCAATTCGCTGCGCTTCGGGCCGATCACCCAGGATGCGAGATTTGAGATGAGAGATGCGGGATTCGACGATCCATCGCAGGCGGCGAATCGTGCATCACGCATCGCTGCCAACCGGAGACTGTTCGTGGGCGTTGTCGCTGGCATTGCTCATTACGGTAACTGCGTTGGCGTGCCCACGATCGGTGGCGAGATTTATTTCGACGAGAGCTTTGAAGGCAATCCCCTGATCAATGTTTTCTGTCTCGGCGTCCTGCGGCACGAACAACTGGCGCGCGGCGCGGCCAGCGGCGTCGGTAACCCGGTCTTTTACGTCGGGGCGGAGACGGGGCGCGACGGGTTGGCTGGGGCGGCTTTCGCGTCGCGGGAATTGACGGAAGAATCGAAGGAAGACCGCCCCGCAGTGCAGGTGGGGGATCCATTTAAGGAGAAGTTGCTCCTCGAAGCCTGTCTTGAGTTGCTCGCGACGGATGCGGTCGCCGGGATTCAGGACATGGGTGCCGCCGGCTTGACCTGTTCGACCTGCGAGACCGCGAGCCGCGGCGGGACCGGAGTCGAAATCGATCTCGCCAAGGTGCCAAAACGCGAGCCCGGGATGACGCCGTACGAGACGCTCCTGAGCGAATCCCAGGAGCGGATGTTAATCATCGCGCGCAAAGGAAAAGAAGACGTCGTTAGGCGCGTTTTCGAGAAATGGGGTGTGCCTTGGGCCGAAATCGGTCGCGTGACAGGCGACGGCATGATGCGCGTGCTGAACAACGGCTCAATCGCGGCAGAAATTCCGGCCAAGCCGCTGGCGGAAGAAGCGCCGCTTTATTCGCGCGAGGCGAAAGCTCCGGACCCCGGGATGAGCGATCCCGGCGACAGCCTGCCAAAGGTCGATTCGCGAGATGCGCTCCGGCAATTGCTGCGCAATCCATCGATCGCTTCGAAGAATTGGGTTTACCGGCAATACGATCACACCGTCCGCACCGGCACAGTCGTTAGGCCGGGATCGGACGCGGCGGTGTTTCACGTGCGCGAAGCGAACAAATTTCTCGCCGCCACAACCGACTGCAATTCACTCTACGTCCGGCTCGACCCGCGCGAGGGCGGCAAAATCGCGGTCGCGGAAGCGGCGCGTAATCTGACCTGCGCGGGAGCGATGCCGCTGGCCGTGACGGATAACCTGAATTTCGGCAACCCATACAAGCCGGAAAATTTCTGGCAATTGCGCGAAGCAGTCGAAGGCGTCGCGGAAGCCTGTCGCGCCTTCGGCACGCCGGTCATCGGCGGGAATGTCTCGCTTTACAATCAGAGCCCGGCCGGGGTAGTCGATCCCACGCCGACGGTGGCGATGGTCGGTTTGATCGAGCGCGAAGAATGGATCACGACACAGTTTTTCAAAGCAGAAGGCGATCTTGTGATCTTGTTAGGCAAGATTGCAAACGGAAGCACCGAGCCCGGCTACAAGCTGGGTGCCTCGCACTTTCTCAAGGTCATCCACGGCTTGAAAGCAGGGCGCCCGCCGCGCCTCGATTTCGCACGCGAGCTGGCGGTGCAAAATCTCCTGCGCGAGTTAATCCATTCCGGCAAGGTCCGCAGCGCGCATGACTGCAGCGAAGGCGGTCTGGCGGTGACGCTCGCCGAATCGTGCTTCAATCCGGCGGGATCGTTAGGCGCGACGGTCGACCTTTCCGCGGCTGGGATAGAGGGCGTTGACGAAATCTTGTTCAACGAAAGCCAGTCGCGGATTGTCATTTCTACCGTGCCGGAAAATGCCGAAGCGGTCTTGCAGCTCGCGCAG
>JAICXG010000309.1 GCA_025980625.1 Chthoniobacterales bacterium | reverse complement strand
GCGCTCGTGAAAAGGTGTGAGAGGTCCCATTTGTCGGTCTCGGCAAGCTGGTCGCGAGTCGGAATTGTCGTTTGGTTCATGGCGATTGCGGGCCAACAAAATGCCGCCATCCGGCCTGAAGTCGAGTGATCGCCGGTCGCGAAGCCGGAAATTTGACGTGCGCGACTCCGTAGCGCGCGTTACAACCGCGACATGCCTCGGAAGAAAAATCAGGCCGCAATCACCCTCGTGCTGCGCGATCAACAGCCACCCCTCGCGGTCGATCATGAAACCGTTCCGCCACATGACCGGAAGCTCGACTTCGGTGAGCGCTGGGCGTATGCGCCCGCGCCGGAACAGAGCGATTACCTCCGTATCCGGCCGCGCTATCAACTCTTCATCGATGGCAAATTTCGTCCGCCGCACTCCGGCCGGTATTTCGATTCCATCAATCCGGCGACCGAAGCGAAGCTGGCGGAAATCGCCGAAGCCGATGCGCACGATGTCGATCTTGCAGTGAAGGCGGCGCGCCGCGCGCACAGCCGCGTGTGGAGCAGGATGTCCGGCCGCGAAAGGGGCAAGTATCTCTATCGAATTGCGCGGCTGGTGCAGGAGAAAGCGCGCGAACTGGCCGTGCTCGAGTCGATCGATGGCTGGAAAACGATCAGGGAAAGCCGGGACATCGATCTGCCCCTGGTCGCGGCGCATTTCTTTTATTACGCCGGCTGGAGCGACAAGCTGCGATATGCCTTTCCCGGTCGCACGCCGCGATCGTTAGGCGTGGCCGGACAAATCATTCCCTGGAATTTCCCGCTCCTCATGGCGGCCTGGAAACTGGCGCCAGCGCTCGCCGCTGGGAACACCTGTGTGTTAAAGCCGGCCGAGACGACCAGCATCACCGCGATGCATCTGGCAGACATCCTGCAGGAGGCAGAGTTACCGGAAGGAGTCGTCAATATCATTACCGGACCCGGCCTAACGGGTAAAGCACTGATCGAGCATGAGGAGGTGGAAAAGATCGCATTCACGGGCTCGACCCGTGTCGGCAAGTTACTGCTCAAGGCGGTGGCTGGAACAAAGAAGAAGCTGACTCTCGAGTTGGGCGGTAAGGCGGCCAATATTATCTTTGAAGACGCGCCGCTCGATCAGGCGGTCGAAGGAATCATCTCCGGGATCTACTTTAACCAGGGTCATGTCTGTTGCGCCGGCTCGCGGCTGCTGGTCCAGGAAGGCGTTTTTCCTGCGGTGATTCGAAAGTTACGTGATCGGATCTCCGCGCTGCGGGTGGGTAACCCATTGGACAAAAACACTGACATCGGCGCGATCAATTCCCGGGTGCAGCTCGACAAGATTTGCGAGTTAGTCGACAGCGGTCTGCAACAAGGCGCGGAGTTAGTCCAGCCCCGGTTGCGTTTGCCGAAGAAAGGTTACTGGTATCCGCCCAGCTTTTTCACTGGAGTCACTGCTTCGCCTCGCATCGCGCAGGAGGAAATCTTTGGGCCAATCCTGAGTGTGATGACTTTCCGGACGCCGGAAGAAGCGATCGAACGCGCGAATAACACTCACTATGGCTTAAGCGCGGGTGTCTGGACCGACAAAGGGAGCAAGATTTTCAAGATCGCGAGCAAACTCCGCGCCGGTGTGGTCTGGGCGAACACTTACAATAAGTTTGATCCGACGAGTCCGTTCGGCGGCTATCGCGAGAGCAGTTTCGGGCGGGAAGGTGGACTGCACGGCCTGCTGCCCTATCTCAGTCTCTTATAGTCGTTAGGCGGACCCGGGACGGTGGCCCTGGTATCGAAATAGAGAACAACAAAGATCGCCGCCAGCCACGGGCGGAGGATCGCGTGAATCAGCGTGCTGGCAAGGGTGGTGAGAATCGCGGCGAGGCTGAGGGTGTTCATTGTCGCCATTGATTCGAGGCTGGTAGCCGCTTGCTCCATCGTGGTCACATTCCGCAACTGGAAGAAGATCACGGGCAGCTCAATTGCGAGATTCAGGCCAATGATAACGAGCAGCCAAAGCGAAGCGATGAGCGCGCCGCGGTAGAGCGGCCGTTCCAAACGCGGCCGGTCGGTCCCGCTGCGCGCCAATTCTTTGCTTTCCCGCAGCGCTTCGACCGCGTCGCCTCCGCCGAGTGCGCCGGCCTGTTGCCAGAAGAGGAAGTTGATAAAGAGCCGCGCCACCATGTAAGCGGTGAAGATGAGCAGGCAGAGGGAAAGAAAGAGCGAGGCGAAGGAAGCCGCCCCCCCGGCAAGGGAGAGCGCAACGAGCAGCGGGATGACGGTCCAGAGGAGGTAACTGCCGTAAACGATCGCGCCGAGCGCGAAGATTCGCATCCAAAGTGGCTTGGCGCGGCTGAGAAGCTGGCGCAGGCCGGGATTATGGCCGGCGGCAAGCTCGGCGGAAAGAACCTGCATCCCAACGATCGAAAAGGGCCACGCGATGACGAGTAGCACGAGCATCACAAACGCGACGGCCGCGCCGAGCACGACCGGCGTCATCGCCTGGCCGGGCTTCGGCATTTCCAAGAATGGCACAGTGAGCTGGAGGAAAAACGCCGGCACCGCGACGAGCAGCGCGAGCGCGAAAAACCGCCCGAACCCGGCGCGATAGATGCGCCAGCTTTGCGCGAACATTTGCCCAAAAGTGAGCCGATGCCTAACGAGATCGGGCGGAATCTCTGGCGGCGTGGCTTCATCGGAAAAAATCTCCGGCAACTCGCCGGCACGAATCCAGCGCTCGGTTCCTGATTCGCGAATCTCATTTTCCCGAATGAGCCGGCCTTCGCGTTTCCACTCCCGTAACTCTTCGAGGCCGACCGGACCATATTCGCGATCCTGCACTCGGACGATCCACTGTTCTGCCATCGGGCTCACTAAACCGTGATTCGAGATAAAGACTAGCGCTTCGCACCGACCTGCGGGTGACAGCACCGTCCTGGCCGATACTGTAGCCGTGTGAGACTTCTCCTCGTTGATGGCCATTACTACGTTTACCGCTCCTATTTCGCGATTCTGCATCTTTCAAACTCCCGCGGCGAACCAACCAACGCGATCTTTGGTTTCACCAAATCGCTTCGGCTGATGCTAAAACATCTCCAGCCCGACCGGGGTGCGGTGATCTGGGACCGGGGC
>JAICXG010000254.1 GCA_025980625.1 Chthoniobacterales bacterium | reverse complement strand
TGATCCAGGCGATGATCTCGCCTAACGTTGCGTAGGAATAAGTGTAAGCCGAGCCCGAGACGGGAATCATGGCCGCGAGTTCGCTGTAGCAAAGCGCGGCAAATCCACAGGCAACCGCCGCCACGACAAAGGAAAGCGCCACCGCCGGGCCCGCCGCCGGCCGGCCAAAAACAAGATCGGTATGCCGAATCCAGGCCTCGATGAAATTGAGCACCGGCGTTTTCACAATCGAATCGCCGACGCGCGCCGCCTCGCCCGCTGCGGCCGTGCCCGCGAGCGCGAAAATGCCCGCGCCGATGATCGCGCCGATCCCGAGACAGGTGAGATCGAAGACGTTGAGCGAGCGCTTCATCCGGCGCTCGGGCGCTTCCGATTCGCGGATTAAAAGTTCAGGGCTTTTGGTCTGGAAAAGTTTGGATGCCACGGTTTTCCTCGGTTGATTCATCGATGCAGGTAAGATCGGGCGCATCCTCGCACGACCCGCTTTCCCGGGTCAATCGTTGCTTTGCACCTTGCCTAACGAAACCCATCCGACTCCTGGCCTGGATTAAGCTTTCTCAAAAGCGTGCCCGCTTTCTCTGCCGCGAATCTTCTCGCTGGTCTGCTCTTTGGGAGCGTCGGCTTTGTCGGTTTCGTTTATGGCAGGCGCATGAGCCGGTGGAAACCGATGCTGCTCGGCCTCGGGCTCATGACTTACCCCTATTTCGTCGAGAACACGATGGCGCTTTTCGGGCTTGGCCTGGCCGGGACTGTGATATTTTTTTTGTTAGGCGAGTAGCCTGGCGCGTTGGTTCGCGGTTGGACTTGATCGCCCCGGCTGGCTTAATCTGCGGCCGTGTCCGACGAGACGACGCCACTCATTTTCGGCGACGCTGCCGCGGCCGAGTTGGGCCGTTGGCGCCGTCCCAAATGGTTTCGTAAAAAATCGCGCCCCCCGCTGACTCATTGCGAGAATTGTGGCGCACCATTGAGCGGCCCGTATTGCGCACAGTGTGGCCAGCCGGCGATCGACTACCGGCGCTCCTTTGGCTCCCTCCTCCTCGATGCGGCCGATGCTTTCTTTAATCTCGACGAGCGCTTCCTCAAGACCTTCTGGCTTCTTCTCACTAAGCCGTGGCGTCTCACGATCGACTTCGTCGAGGGCAAACGGGTGCGCCACGTTCATCCTCTGCGCGTCTATCTCGTCGCGAGCGTCATCTTTTTTCTCGTCATCAATTATCTTTCCCGCGGCGCGCATTTCCAAAGGCATGAGACTGCGGCAGGAGATTCCGCTCTCGTCATTGCCGGCGCCTCGCCCGGGCTGCAATCGGGCCCGGAAACATTTAGCCGCGAGCTGCGCAAAGAAATTCGCGCCGCCAATGCGCCGCACCCTTCGCCTTCTGCCAGCGCCACGCCATCGCCTGGAGCGGGGATCTCGCCTACGCCGTCGTTAGGCGCGGCACCCTCCGCCCGAGCGACCCCGGCACAGCAGAATCTCTTCACCGAACTCGACAAGGACAAGAATCTCTCGCCCTTCCAACGCTGGCTGAAAGATCGGGCGGAGGAAAAAATCGGACCGACTGGGGACCGCGGCGATCTTTTTCTCAAGGCCCTCATCCAGAATCTCGCGCCCATGGTACTTTGCTGCATTCCGCTCTTTGCGCTCGTTCTGAAGGTCCTTTTCATCTTCAAACGGCGCTATTACATCGATCACCTGATTTTCGCGCTTCATACCCACGCCTTTGTTTTTCTCAGCACGATCGTGATCATCGGGGTTGGCTTTCTTCTCGCCTGGAAGGCGCCCGCGCCGCTCGTCCCGATCACCTGCCTGCTTCTCAGCTTTGCCGTGCTCGGGCAGCTCCTCATCGCGATCCGAAAAGTCTACCGGCGAAACTGGTTCGGCGTTCTCTTTACCTTCGGCCTCGGCACCTTCATTTATGCGATCCTGCTCGGCGTGGCCTTTCTGCTCACCGCCGCGGTCACGCTCGTTCTGCCCTAGACTCGTTAGGCAAACGAACGCACCGCTACTGTCGTCCCCTTCGCAGTGCTCAAGCGGAGCGCTTGCCCTGCAATCTCTGGCCGCGTAAGGAATGCCCCATGGGTCGTCAGTGGTTGCACGCGAAGCGCGAGGTGGCTGGTCTGAAGAAGGGCCAGGTCGTGGGCAAGCTGGTGAAGGAAATCATGGTCGCATCCAAACTGGGCGGTCCCGATCCGGCCGGCAACGCGCGTCTCGCCGCGGTCGTCGAGAAGGCGAAAAAGCAAAGTGTCTCGCGCGATGTAATCGAGCGCGCGATTAAAAAAGGCGCGGGCACGGGCGGCGAAAAACTGGAGCTCGAGCAGGTTCTTTTCGAGGGCTACGCGCCGCACAAGGTGCCGGTGATCGTAGAAGTGCAGACCGACAACAAAAACCGCACTGCGCCCGAGATTCGCGTTCTCTTTAAGCATGGGCAGCTCGGCTCGCCGGGAAGCAACAAATTTCTTTTCGATCACGTTGGTCTGGTCGAAGCGCACCATGCTGACCTGAAGGCCGACGCCGAAGGCGCGGCGATCGAAGCCGGCGCGCAGGATGTTGTTCCCCTAACGAGCGCCGATGATGCGGATATTCCGGAAGGAAGAATCGGCGCCCGCTTCATAACTACTCCGACTGATTTGCACGCGGTTTCACAATGGTTAGGGCAAAGCGGCTGGACGATTGTGACGAGCGAACTCGGCTACCTCGCAAAAAATTTTCCGGCGTTGAGCGAGCACGATCGCGCGGAGGTAGTCGAATTTCTAGAGACGCTGGAGGACCACGACGACGTGCATCGGGTCTGGGCGGCGATTCGTTAGGCGCGGCGCCTTCGCAGCGTTCCCGAGCCGCGGCGCATCAAACGGCCGGCCGCTCTTCGTTACCCGAGCAGCTCTCTCGCCTTCGCCAGCGCTTCGTCGATCTTCGACGCATCCTTGCCCGCGCCGCGCGCATTCTCCGCCCGTCCGCCGCCTTTGCCACCGACGATCGGCGCGACCTGCTGGATCAGCGTTCCCGCCTGTAACTTGCTCGTTAGGCGTTTCGGGACGGCTGCGACAAAATCCACCCGGCCGTCGCTCGCCCCGAGAAGAAAAATCGGTCCGTCGAACTCGGCTTTCACCGCATCGGCCACGCTCTGTAAGAGGTTGCCGTCGGCATCGGCGACCTTGCTTACAACCGCACCGCGCCCGCGATGTGTCTCGATCAGTTCGCGCGCGATCGTCGCCGCCCGTTTTTGCAACTCGGCTCCAGCGGCCTTCGACTGCTCCTTCTCGGCCGCGCGCACTTCTTCCTCCGCCTTGCTGAGATGTGCGGCGCGTTCATCGATCGATGCGGCCATCGACGCGCTGCTCGTGGTCGCGAACTCCGGCAGCGGCGGCAAACCCGGCTTGCGTTTCTCCAAGGCTGCAAATTTTTCTTCCTGGTCGGCGGCGCTGGCGCGGGCCCATTCGCCAACGGCATTGCCCGCGATCGCCTCGATCCGTCGAATCCTGGCTGCGATCGCCGATTCGCTCAGAATGCGGAAGTGACCGATGTCGCCGGTGGCGCGGACGTGCGTGCCGCCGCAAAGCTCCATCGAGTAGCCGTCCAGTTCGTTAGGCTGGCCGCCGATCTGCACCACGCGCACCCGCTCGCCGTATTTATCGCCGAAAAATTGCATGATATCGCCGCGCTCCTTCGCCTCAACATAGGGAATCTCCGTCCAGCTCACCGGCCGGTTTTCCTCGATCTTTTCGTTCACCAGCTTTTCCACTTCGCGCACCTGCGGTTTCGTTAGGGCGCTGCTCGAGAAATCGAAGGTCAGCTTCTCCGGCCCGACGTAGCTGCCCTTCTGCCTGGCATCGCGACTAACGACTTCATGCAATGCCCAATGCAGCAGGTGCGTGACGGTATGATGCCGTTCGATCGCGGAACGCCGGGTGCGGTCGATTCGCACGGTAACGTGCTCGCCTAACGACGGCGCGCTTTTGTCGCCGAGGAGATGGATCCAGGCGTCGCCGGATTTCCGGGTGTCAACGATCTTCCAGGATCCGGTTTCGCCAATCATTTCGCCCTGGTCGCCAACCTGTCCGCCCATTTCCGCGTAGAGGACCGAGTTGTTCAAAACGACCGCCTTGCGTTCGTCGAGATCGAGCACGGCTTGCACGTCCGCGCCAGT
>JAICXG010000288.1 GCA_025980625.1 Chthoniobacterales bacterium | reverse complement strand
TGGATGCGGATGGAGTGATTACCCATTTCGAGGAGAAGCCGGCCAAACCGCACACGACGCTCACCGGGATTGCGCTTTACTACTTTGCACCGGAAACGCTCGCGCTCTTTGAGACCTACATCATCGAGGGAAACAATCCCGATCAGCCGGGGCGATTCATCCAGTGGCTGCATCGCCGCCGGCCGGTCAAGACTTACCAGGTCAAAGGCACTTGGTATGACATCGGAAGCAAGGAGACGCTGGAGGAAGCGAACCGGATTTTCGCCAAGTTCGCGAGTGAGCCGCGCGCTGGTTCTGCCTAACGACTAACGAATTTGCACTCCCGCCCGGGCGGGCAGACCGCTCGCCCTGCAATTCCGTCGCCGCCCCGAGCGACTGACACCATTACTTCAGCCGTCCTTCGTCGAACTCAATGAGATCGAAATAGGTGCGGATGTCCTTCCGTCCGACGCCACCGGCTTCGCGCAGGAAATGAAGAAACCGCGCCTTTTTTTCGGCCGTATCGGGCTGGCGCGAGATCATTGCCTCGTTCCACTGCTCGATTTCCCGCGGTGAATGCGCTACACCATTCTTCTGCACCCACTCGACAATCGCCTCGTCGCTCTCCATTTCGTTAGCCACCTGCTCAAAGGCATCCGGATCAAGCTTGAGAAACGCGAGCAGGTGCTGATCGAACCCGACGGTTTTGTAGTTGTAACCGGCGAGCAGACCCTTGCGATGAAGGCGCGCCTTATCGATCAATCGCGGCAGGTGAACATAACCGCCGAGCCGCGCGTAGGGACTTCGCGGAAAAATCTTTTGCATCAAGCGATGCTAGGAGGTCGCCGGTAAACCAAAGGCATGCGGCGGCGGTCGTAATTTCCTCCCGGTCTTCGGACTGGCAGGTTCGAGCTGAGGTAACAATTCCGCCTGCTCGTATTTTTTCTGTCCGATCACCAGTTGTCCCGTGAAGGTGCCGCCCTTCTCGACGTTAATAGCACGGGCGACGACGTTGCCATCGAGTGAACCGCTGCTGCGAATCGTGACCACGGTCTCCGCGACGATCTCGCCTGACATGCGGCCGCGAATTTCAATCGAACCGACCTGAAGCTGCCGGAAAAATTGCACATCCGCCCGCTTCCCGATGATGACAAGCGGCGCGGCTAATTTTCCCTGCACCTTGGCCGGGGCGCGGAATTCCACCTTTTCAACGCATTGCAGACTGCCGCGGAGTTTTCCTTCGATAATCGCGGAACGACAGACGACGCTGCTGCTGCTCAGGTCGCCTGATGAGGTGACGTAAACCGAGCCATGAGTGCGGATGGCGCGGCTAAAGGCGGTGTTGATGCGGTAATCGCGCAGGTCCATGTGCACGCTGCACGAGGGACAAATGGTCGAAGTCGCGGCCGAATTCAGTTGCTGCGTCATCCCGCAATCGAAGCAGGCGACGGACGTGATCCGCGGCCGATTCCAAACCCCTTCGAAGCGCTGGAGAAAGGATTGCGCCGCGGCGACGCCGCCGCTGACATCGAAGGCGGGCCTGGCCGGGGGCCGTTCCTGCGCCGTCACGAAATGCTTGCCGCACTGGCGGCACATTGTGCTGCGCGCGGCGGCATATTCCATCTGCTTAAAGCCG
Organism: Chthoniobacterales bacterium; assembly: GCA_025980625.1. GTDB lineage: Bacteria > Verrucomicrobiota > Verrucomicrobiia > Chthoniobacterales > UBA10450 > JAICXG01. The sequence continues at coordinate 1,942 of JAICXG010000288.1, read as the reverse complement.
CAGTGTGGACAATCCACACTGACTTTGGCAGGCGACTTAGCCACAGACCCGAAGCTGCTGGGCGGCTACTCGTTAGGCGCGACCCGACATTGCCGTCTTCGTCAACATCGGGCTGTCTTCGTTGCGCGAACTTTCGGGGCGGGTACCGCCGTTCGCGCCCATACCGCTCGGCTTGCCGCTCGTCACTTCGGATTTGCCGATGAAGGTGGCGCCATCTTCGATCACGAGCCGGGCGGCTTTCAGATCGCCCTGCAGTGTGCAGCGCGATTTCAGCTCGCAACGCTCGCCCACCGTGATGTTGCCGTGGACTTTACCGTAAACCGTGATCGACTTGGTCTTGATCTCGCCCCGGATATCGGCGTTCTCACCGATCGTCAAGACTCCGTCGGAGTGGATTTCACCTTCGACTTTGCCGTCGATCATCAGCTCCTTTTGGAACTTGATGCTGCCCTTGATTTCCACATCCTTGGAAAGGATGTCCTTGCCTGAATTATCGGCCATATGTTTCTGCTGCTCGCTGATGGTTGATGTTTTGGGTGTGTCCTCTCGATAAGAAGGAGCGTGTGGCTCCTCAACATAGCTCGGGTCAGGTGAAGAATTCTCTTCGGGCGACGCGGGCTTCTGCGGGATGAATCTTTTTAACACGCCGGATTATTAGAGCCGCTTTCATGCCTGTCAACGCTGAGATGCATGGAAACATAAATAATTATCGGAAATCGCGAAATTCGTAAGTTTTGCAGGCGTCATTTTGCTTTCGGAGAACGAGAAAAGAGGGCGCTTGCGACGGCGTGCGATCAAGGATGCGGCACAACGCGTCGCTCGGCACTGGCCGGCCGAGAATTGCGGCTGAATTTTCCCCCACCCGCTCTCCATCGGCCACGAGCACCCATTGCACGCCGTGCCTTTCAAGAATTTGCCGCGCCTCGGCCGCTGAAGTGGCGAGAAAAAATCGCGCCGTATCGACAATGCCGGGCAGACTTTCGTGCGAACTGCCGCCGACCACCGGTCGACCGGACCAATAAGCCGTGGCCGGCGCGAGCCACCAGGGCGCCAGGACCGCTCCCCAGGCGCGTCCGCCTAACGACGTTGCGGCGGCGCGCCATTCCATTGCCTCCCGGCGCCCCGTCGCACGGCGAAGGATTGCTTCTTCGCCAGGCCAAATCCGACCATCCCAAAACTGGAGCAGCGGAAGAAGCGAAAGCGCGAGCAGAGAAACCGCGAGCCACTTCTGCCTAACGATGGCGAGCTGGGCCGGAATGGTGAGGAGAAAGACGATCGCGAAAAAATATCCCCAGCGCGCTTCCCAGGTCGTGAGCAGCAAACAAAGAACCACCAGCCCCGCGAAAACCAGCGGCATCCTCCGATGCTTCACCGCGAAAGCAATCGACACCGGGCTGATGATGAGCAAGGCTCCCACCCACGCGAGCCAGATTGGACTCGTTAGGCTAACCGATCGCAGTTCACCGATCGTCGTCGACCAGTTGGCGAAAAACGGCTGCCAACCAGGCGGCTCCGGCCAACGCCACTCGATCAACCCCGCGACGAGGATAATCGCGAGAAAGATAAGCCACCCGATCCGCCGCGACCCGGCAACAAGCTGTGCGCGCGAAGTCATTGCTGTTCCAACAAGGAGCGCGGCCAACAAAATCAGCGGCTCATAGAGCGACACCCAGAGCGCAAGGCCCCAGGCCGCGCCGCTCACGATGCTCCAACCGACCCTTGAGTCTTTCTCACCTGACGCCGCGCACTCGTACTCCCCTAACGGCGCAGGATTGACGTGGGCGGCGGGTGCGTTCGTGTCCTGCTGCAACCGCCACTCCGCGGCGAGGGCGATCATCAGGAGAATGATGAGCAGTGCCTGCTGGTCGGGGCGGCCAAGCGCCGTGCCATGAGCGAGAATTGCGCTCAGCGCGTAGGTAAGAAGCGCACCATAGCGCGCCAC
>JAICXG010000092.1 GCA_025980625.1 Chthoniobacterales bacterium | reverse complement strand
GCGATGCCGCAGAGTTACCGCGGTCGACACCTTATTAACGTGCTGACCACCCGGCCCGGAGGAACGCGTGAAACTCTCCTCCAGGTCCGCCGGCTCGATCCCGAGCCGTTGCATCCGTTCTTTCACCTTCATTCGTTAGGGAAATGCGGCTGACATGTCATGGTCGGCGCATTGTGGTCTTGGTCAAAGCGGATTCAAAGGCTGAAGCTTAGACGTGCTTGGCGGGAGATTGCACGAGAAAACTCCATCAGACTGTCATCGGTGACCTCATTAATGAACTCCGTTCGACTCGTGTTAATTTGTAGCGAAAGAATCTCGCATGCCTTTTTCTGGCGAACTTTCGCGCGGTCAAGCAATCGCAGTCGGCTTGCTCGCCGGGCTCGTCGCCGCAATTGCCATGACGGTGATGATGTTGTTGCTCGCCTGCTTCGGGGTTGCCACGCCGCTCGTCATCATCGGCGATCGGCTTTCGGTCTTCATCCCACCGGGACCGTTTTTGTCGCTCATGGGAAAACTGGGCGGCTACAATCATCTCAAGCAGCTTGGGGTAGGATCGACCATCGCAGGCCAACTCCTGGTGGGCGCGATCGCTGGCGCAATCTTCGGCCTCGTCATGCGAGGCAATCCCGCCCGGCGAGTCACGCTCTGGACGCTGTCGATTTTTGTGGTTCTGCCGACCATTGTATTCGCGATTGCGCTGTGGCCGGTCCTGGCAACCAGCTATCGCGGTCTGCCAATTCATCTCGCGGCGCCGGTCACACTTCTTGGTTTTGCGCTTTGTGTCTTCGTTTTCGAACGAGCATTGGTAGCCGGGTTTCAATTTTTCGCTCGCCCAAGGAACGAGCGCGACGATCGCGTCGAGTTCACACCCTCGATCGGGCGGCGCGCATTTGTGTTAGGCGCAATCGGAGCGGCGCTCGCGGGCGGCGGCGTTGCCTTGGCGCGAAAGCTCTGGCGCGTCGCGACCTTTAGTTACGACGGCACGCAATACAAAGGGCACATTGTCCAGGCGATCACGCCTAACGAGCTGTTTTATTGTGTGACCAAAAACGTCGTCGATCCGCGAGTGAACCTCGACCTATGGCAGCTGGAGATTACAGGGCTGGTGCAAAAGCCGGCAACTTTGCGGTTTCAAGATCTGCACCGGTTCGAACCGCACGAACAGGAAACCACGCTCATGTGCATCAGCAACGGGATCGATGCCGGCCTGATTAGTAATGCGCGCTGGAAAGGTTTTCGATTGCGCGATTTGATTGGTTCCGCCGCGCCGCTATCCGGAGCCGCGCGGGTACGATTTCACGGAGTCGACAATTACACTGACACCATTCCGATCGAGAAAGCGACGCACCCGGCGACCATGCTTGCCTACCAAATGAATGGTGCGCCGCTACCGCATCGGCACGGTTATCCGTTGCGTGTGATTGTGCCGGGATACTTCGGCGAGAAACATGTGAAATGGCTCACCCGGATCGAGCTCGCGAGCGCCGATGCCAAAGGCTTTTACGAGACGCAGGGCTGGGGCCCGGATTTCATTACGCCGATAAGATCGAGGATCGACGTGCCAGAATACGAATCCTGGTTTTCGCTCGCGAAGCTGGCCGCTCCTCTCGAACTCAGAGGCATGGCCTACGGCGGCGACCGCGGGATCTCGCGCGTAGAACTAAGTCTGAATGATGGTAAGACCTGGAGCGATGCCGAGATTTATTACCGCGGCGGACAACTCGCATGGTCGCTTTGGAAAATGCAATGGCAGCCGAAGATGCCGGGCGATTACGTTCTGGTTGTGAGAGCCACTAACGGCGAGAGCAAAGTGCAGGAGTGGGAACCGCAACGCAGCCCGTTCTCCGGCGCAACAGGCTTTCATAAGATCGCGGTCCACGTGATGGCATAAGCATGACATCGCTAATCTCATTGTTTGGGCGAAGAATCTCGCCCCGGCAAGCTGACGGACGGCCGCGCCTAACGAGTATATCACATGCAAATTACCATCAGTTCCACCATTCGATCATTAACCGCAGCCTTATAGCAGTCCTTCCGCCGGCGAAGTTCTGCGCCCGGTCCCGCGCCCGCTGTCGCTCTATGAGAGCGTGGATGATGTCACTCTGGGGAAAACCGGGCCGCGGCCCGGTCCGCGCGGGCGTCGTCTGCAAGGGCAGGATGCTCGGTCGCAGCCACAACGAGCGATCGTGGCTCGCCACCTCTGGACAAACGCAGCGCCCAAACCGACATTCGCCCCAGTCTGTCCCCGTAGTTCAACGGATAGAACGAGGGTTTCCTAAACCTTAAATGTGGGTTCGATTCCCGCCGGGGACACACCTGATGGCTATTCCTGTGACTGCGCGGCCTAATTTTCCGAACCGCCGCGACACTAAGGCGGACCGACCTGGGAAACTGCAACAACACGGAACCGAGGTCCCTTTGCAAACTCACCCCCAGCTACGACGATTTCACCATCTTGCAGAAGTGCCGCCGCATGGCGCTGGACTGGCATATTTAAGGCGCCATTCATCTGCCATTGTCCGGTCGCAAGTGTATAAACCTCGGTACTCTGGAGATCATTAAGACCAAAGCCTCCGGTGACTACGACGGAGCCATCTAACAAACGAGTAGCCGTGTGGTTATAGCGCGCATTGTTGAGATTACCGGTCACCGTCCAAGCCCCGGTAGTCGGATCGTAAAGCTCTGCGCTCTTCAGCGCTCCGAGGATCGCTTGTCCGCCCGCAACTAACACCTGGCCATTCGTGAGCAGGGTCGCGGTGGCGTTGTAACGGGCGTCGTGCAAACTCCCGGTGGGCGCCCATGTGCCGGTAGCAGGATTGTAAAGGAATGCGGTTGCGAGCTCCGCATGACCAACGCCTCCAGCGAGAAGGACTCGTCCATCCTGTAGCGAAGTGAGAGTAGAAAGCTCCACTTCTTGGCCGACATTGCCTGTTAAAACCCATGTTCCGCTCGCCGGGTCGTAGATTTCCGCGGTTTCGAGGAGCACGCCATTCGTGCTGACCCCACCCACGACCAACACTCTACCGTCCCCGAGGAGGATGGCAGAATGGTTGGCGCGCGCGGTGACCAAGTTGCCCGTTGCCGTCCATGTTGCGTTGCTCGGGTCGTAGACTTCCGCCGAAGCGAGCGCACTGGAACTGGCGCCGCCCAAGCCACCGGCCACTAAAACGCGACCGTCAGCGAGCAAGGTGGCAGTGTGCTGCCAACGCCCTTGCCCAAGTCTGCCACTCAGTGTCCAAGCCTTGCTGACCGGATCAAAAAGCTCGCTCGTCTTCATCGCATTCATGCCAACACCGCCCTCTACGAGGACACGGCCATCGAGGAGTGTCGTCGCCTGGAAAGAGTGGCGTGGATGCACCAGATTACTTGTAAGCGTCCACGGAGTGCGGCCAGCCGCGTCGCTGTTTTGTCCCGCGTATGTAGTTAGAGTTGCGAAAATGCCTGAGATGGTCACAACGTAAGCTATCCAGCGTCGGTGATGAACAACTAACGAGTAGGTCTTGGGTGTTATCCTCATGTTGCTATTGAAGGCCGACGAGGGCGGAAAAGTCAAGGAAATTACTAAGTCTGCGGGCAATTCTCTGCGGATATTTGTCATCTGCCTGCACAGGCCCAGGCGATTCTTCGGCGCCCTCGTCCTGGCGAGTGGAGGCGATGCCACGGTGAAAAATTGATGTCATGGTAAGTCCGGGTGCCAATGGAATCACGATTTAATTAAAAATTCATGAATCTTAACCGTGAGGCCCATCTATGAAAAACCTTCTCTCTTCACCCATCGCCGGCCTCGCCGCCGTAGTCACAGTCACCCTCTCATTTTGCCTGGCAAACCCCCTCCGCGCGGCCAATCCAACCGAGGGCACACTTAGTCCGGGCACGACCACACCCATCACCTGGTCGGGCACGGCGATCGGGACCGGTGGCACCGACGAAACTACCGCAATCGAGGGAGTCAATCGCGATACTTTCGTCCTGCATGTCGCGGCTGGCGTTTACACCGGCAAGGTCATCGCCGTCAAAATCAGTTGGACCTCCGGCAGCAACGATTACGACCTCTACGTGCACAAGCGCAACGCGGATGGCTCCGACGGCGACCTTGTCAATAGCTCCGGCGGCGGCCCGCCGGGCACGAGTGAGAGCACAGTCATCCCAGTGAGTGATGCGCCGGGCGATTTCAATGTGATCGCGGTCTACTTTACAAACACGCCGGGAGTCGATCAGCCCCAGGGCACTATTACACTTGAAGACGCGCCAGCGGTCCGCGTCGCCAGCTATATCAGTGGTGGGATGAGTTTCGCGCCAAACTCGACCGTGAAAGCGCAAACCGCTTTTAGTGATGGGGAGCCGAGCAGCCGGATCGATCTGCTGGGTAACTATTACATCGCTGGCATCCGCGGCGTGCCGGCCGGGGTCGACCTGTGGTATTTCGATTTGCGCTCCAACATCGGGGTAGCCAAGAACCCACTCTATGACCCAAATATGCGGGTCCCGATTTACCGCGGGCAGCCCGACGCCATCTTTTCGCAGGCTGAACAGGATCAGTTATCGGCCGGCGCGCTCGGTGGCGGCGACGTCGATATTGCAACCGGCTTCGGCCCCTTTACCGGAATCGGCGGGACAGGTGAGCCGGCGCTCGCTTACTCCAGCCTGACGGCGGCAAACGTGACGATCGGCCGTTCGCTTGATCACGGCGCAACTTTCCAATTCAACCCGGTCGGTAATTTTGCCGGAGGTGTTCCCATCAATGACCGGCAATGGATGGGCTTTTACGGGGCGAACACGGTCTATCTCGAGTATCGGGGCTTCAGCGCGGGAGTTGTTTTTGTGCAACAGTCCATCGATGGCGGCCTGACTTATGGGCCGGCGGTTCTCGTCGGAACAATGGCGCAGACTGGTTCGCTCGATGTCGATCAATTCGATGGCACGGTTTATATTAGTGGCAACGATGGGCAGATCGCCGTCGGGACACCGCCGGCGCCGGGCCTTCCACCGGCGACTTATACACTTTCGCAGCCGATCCCAACGACAATTGACCCGGCCAATATCTTCGTCGCGATGCGAGTGGCCAATGATCATCCGACGGGTAGTGCGCCGAACACGGTCTATCTCTGTTACTCGGACGGAAATGACATTTATCTCACTAGCTCGAGCGATAAAGGAGTGACTTGGAGTGCTCCTGTGCAGGTGAATAACCCGGCAGACCCGAATACGCAGGTAAACCTGATGCCGTGGGTTGCGGCCGGTCCGCTTCCCGGTTCCGTCGGGGTGGCATGGTATGCGACCGACAACCAGGGCAATAACGATAACGCGCGCTGGCGGGTCTATTTCGCCCAGAGCTTCAATGCCATCGCGCAGAACCCCACCTTCCGCATTGTCCAGGCCAGCGACCACACGATCCACGCATCCAACATTTCACTCAAAGGTCTCTCGCTCCTCGGTGAGTCGCCCAATCGCAACCTGATCGATTACTTCCAGCTGACATTTGATCCGCTGGGCGCGGCAGTCATCGGCTATACCGACGATCATAACGACTTTAACGGTAACTGTTACGTGGCGCGGCAAACTACCGGCCCATCCATCAAGGGCGGAACCCTTGCAAAGCAAAAGGAAGGTTCGCTGTTGCCAGCACAGCCCTTTGCCGTCCCCGGAGCGACCCCGCCGCCTACCGGGGGCCTGACTCCACAAGCGATGCAACCCGGACCCGGCGGGGAGCAGGTGACCGACTTTGCCTACGATGAGGATACCGGGCTGCTCGCAGTTGGACCCGAACCTTCGGCCGTGGATATTATCACGATCAAATACTCGACTCTGCGGGTAGGGCAGGCGATTACGATCACCGGCACGATGAAGGTGTCGGATCTGGCAACGATTCCGCCAAACACGACCTGGCGCATGTATTTCACCGCCAATGCTCCTGAAACTGGCGTGATCAGCATTAGTGGCAACGCTTACTCGAAGGGTCTGTCGGATGATGGCGACCAGTTCTTTATCCAGGCCAGCACTGATTCGAGCGGTGTCCTAAGCTATAGCTATGGAACGACGGTTCGCGATTTCAGTGGCAGCACGACTGACACGGTCGTGGGAAGTGCGGATTCCGGCTCAATCGACCAGACGAATTTCATCGTCACAGTCAAGGTCTCGGCCTCCAAGCTGAACGCGATTTTGAGCGCGGCCGGTCACCCGCTGATCGCGCGGCGTTCGGTTTTCTGTGGCTTGCGCGGCGAGGCTTTTGAGATCAGCTCACTTGCGCTGGAGGACTTCACCCGAGGCGGGACAGAATTCACGGTGCAATAAGTCTGCGGCAGCCGGAGCGCAAAAGGCTCGTGTCAATGCGGCTGGTCATTAGCGTCTTACTAGTTAATCTGTGCGTAACTGCGCAGAGCGACGCATCGCCAAACCCATCACCTGCAAGCTCACCGGCGCCGGCGCAACCGAATCACCCGGCATCATTCAAACAGCGCCTGCAAGCGGCGGAATCAGTGAAGGTAGATACCGCCATCCTGGGTCTGCACCTGTTTGACTCACTCGAAAGAGCGCACGAATTGTTCGACCCATTGGCAGAGCCGGGTCACCCGGCAATGGAGGCGGCAAAAGACCGCGACCAGGGCGAGGAAGAAAAGAAGGTGCTTTGGCAGCTCGCAAGGTCAGACTTCAAGTCAGTGCTTGTGAAAACTGATGAACGCGGTGCCGTCACTTATCTCACGGGATTTCTGCGACCGGGGCAGGAGATCGCCTTCGAGAAAATCGGCGAGACAAAGAAAGCGCCTATCCTGAGCGACCGCACCGTCGCATGGGATGTGGTGCGTAAAGGCCAGGTTTTGACACGCGTTGTCGCGCGCGGAGAAAACCGCAAGGCCAGCTCGATCACTATTTTCGTCGTGAAGCGTCCGATCCACTAAGTCATCCCGAGCGGAGCGCAGCGAAGTCGAGCGCCCGTCGCGCGATCGAGACGTGAACGAACAGAGCCTTTCGAGCCTCCGCCACGCTCCGGCTTAGGATGACATCTGAGCGTTAGAGCATCCGCCAAAAGTAATTTCCGCCTGCGGCCCCTCACCCCAACCCTGCCCCAAGGGGAGAGGGAGTTCCTTTTCCCATTGGGGAGAAGGTTAGGATGAGGGGAGCTCCAACCTTGGCGCAAGAGCCCGGAAATCAATTCTGGCAGCCGCTCTACTTCTTGCCGCCGTTGTCGAAAAGAGATAAATACTGGCCGTAACCTTCTTCCTGCATCTTCTCGCGCGGAATGAAACGCAGCGCTGCCGAGTTAACGCAGTAACGCAATCCGGTAGGCTGCGGGCCATCATCAAAGATATGGCCCAGATGCGAGTCACTTTCCTTGGAGCGCACTTCGGTTCGCTCCACGAAGAGTGACTTATCGCCTTTCTCAACCACATTGGCCGGATTGATTGGTTTGCTAAAGCTCGGCCAGCCTGTTCCGCTATCGAACTTGTCAGTCGAAGCAAAAAGCGGCTCACCGCTGATTACATCAACATAGATACCTTCCTTATGGTTGTTCCAGTAGGCGTTGTGGAAGGGCGGCTCGGTTCCATTTTCTCGCGTAACGCGATACTGCTCGGGTGTCAGTCTATTGCGCAATTCGGTGTCGGACATTTTGTTGGTCTTGGTTGTTGTGCTGTTGTTTGAATCTGCTACCGCGGTCTCCGCCGCGACGACAGAAGAAGTTGTTTCCTTTTGCTTGTCGCCTGCGCGGCCGACAGAGAGTGAGCCAGCTGCGATCAGGACAAGAAGAGCGAGAGCGACCCAGAGCGTGGAAGTATTGCCACGTTCCGAAGCTTGTCGATAGAGAGGTAATTCATTCATCGCTCGTACGATGAAATTACGCCCGCTTTTATTCCACGGCAATGGCCGTCGCCTCGGCTGAAAAATGATCGCGCTCTACGCGGCTTGGGACCGGCCCGCTTCCGGCACTCGGATGTAGCGACTGAAAAGGAGCAACCCGAGTGGCGCGACCGACGCCGCAAGAGCAAAGATGAGCCACATCATGGCGGGGCGACGCGGCCCTTGCGCGGGACAGAACGCCGCCAGCACCCAGCCGGCGGTGCCGATGAGCAGTTTCCCGATGAGGAACGGAAGGTACGCCAACGCGCCGTAGGATGCCTCCTGACCTCGCGGGGCAATTGCAGCCGCGTATTCGTAGACCCGCGGGGAATAAAAGGATTCGCCGACGGAGAAGACCGTCAGATACAATGCCGACATGATATAGTAAGGATTAATATCCCCTTTGACCCCGAGATAACTGTGCCCGAGCCATTGCCCAAATGAGCTCTTTGCGCCGGAGACAAACCACGCCGGTGGCAGCGCCATGATGAAAACTCCTGCCGCACAGATAGCACCACCAATTACAACCATGCGATAAGCAGAGAAGCGTTGCGTCAGCGCGCCGATCGTCGGCACAAGGATGATAATGAGTATGGCGTTGATGTTGGCGAGCTTGCCGACCGGGGCGTGCAGACCCAGGACGCGATCACCAAATTTCGGAAAAACATAATCCATCTGGAGAAAGATAGCTTTGAGAAAACCGATCAACAGAAAGAAGACCAGAATGCGAGCGAAGGCCGACTGGCCGACCAGGCGCTTGAAGAGTTGCGCGGTCTCGAGCGCGCTTTCGCGCACAGTCACTCCGATCCGTCGCCAGAATCCCGATGTCGCCGCGGCCGCCCGCGCCTCCCGCGCTTTCTCAGCCTCACCGCGACGGAGAAAGTAGATGGCGGGGAAGATGAGGACTTCAATCGTTAGGCTAACCAGGAAGAGCTGTTCGTGAGTCGTCGGCTGGAACCCGAAAAAGCGGAAGCGCAGATCGAGTTGCCGGATGTAATCAAAGATCCATCCGGCCGCGACGTAGCCGACATTCATCACCATGTAGATGATGGAAAAGGCGATCGAGCGTTGCTGGGTAGTCGAATAAATCCGGGTCGCGGCCAGCAACACCGGTGTCCCAAGCGCCTCACCGACCGCGAGCGGGAGCACGCCGCAAATGAGCGCGAGCGCCGGGATCGTAGTCACTACCATGACGCTGCGCGCGAAAGTGCAGATCGCGACGCCGAGAAAGAATGTCCGGCGCAAGCCGATCGCATCCGTGAGCGAGCCGGCCAGCAAGGTGAACACCGTCATCGCCGGCGCCCAGACCCAGCCGACGAGCGCGCCGGCCGCCTGATCGCTGAAGCCGAGGTCGCGCGAGAGCCACAGCACCATCGTCTTATTCGTAATCGAATAAGCGGTGTAGATGAGGAACTTGATCAGGAACGTGAGCCAGAGCTCGCGCCGCGCATTCCTAAGCACGCTGAATTTGCCGAAGAACCCGCGCAGCCCCCGCACCGGAGGCGGGCTCTCCGCCATTTCCGCGGCTGCGGCGCTTTCCTTCGTCCTCGTGCTCACCGGGCGAAAGAATCACCCGAAATCCTGCGAAGGAAAGGAAGAGATGGCGACTTCGCGGAAGGTTATTAACTGATTCGCTGTCGCGGCTGCCATCGCGAGGCCATCTCTCGCACCGCCGCTGCTTGCCGGGCCTGGCAAGTTATTCCACCCACTCGTGGACTCGGGCTGGAATGCCAGCCCGAGTCACAACTCACAAACCTACGATTCTTCGAGCGCAATCCGCGTCCCGGCGTCTCTCCAGATCGCGGTAAAAACGTTAGTCTGTCCGGGACGGACGAAAATGCGCTGATACGAAACCGGATAGGCATCGTTCAAATGCGGTACCTGCTGCATCGTGATGAAATGCTCACCGGTTGGAAGCACACCTTCGAATCGACGGCCGTAACTCAGCGTCGTCACATACCGGCCGTCGATGAAAAGGTTCATATGCTCCTGGTAGCCAAAATTCGGCGCGCGCGCGATCACGACGTTGGCGTGCCCCCTCGCATCAGATCTCACCCGCGGCGTTGTACCTGTTCCCGCCTGTGCCGCGCTCGCAGCAAGCCCGCCGGCGATTGCCACGATCGCGACTGCATCTAATAACTTCATATTGCACTTAGACAGCCGGCCAGCCATTCCGCTCAATCGTGAGTGGGCCGCGCTTGCCAGCGCGAGCAGGTCGGCTTAACCCAGCGGTGTTGCCGCCCTTGGTTACTGCCTCACGATTCCTTGAATACTTAAAGGCAACCCAGTCTGGTCGAAGAGCGGCTGAAGATTGCTTCCGTCAATCGCAAAGGCAGCGATCTCGCCGGTCGCTGATTTAAGCACATAAAGATACTTGTTGTCGGCGGAGGCGGCGACATCAATTGGCGAGCTGCCGTCACGGGTAGTTGCTGCGACAGCATTGACGAGAGTTAACTGGTCGACGCTTCCAATGTTGTAAGCGGAAATCACAGCCGTGCCAGTATTAACTATCCAGGCGATGT
>JAICXG010000057.1 GCA_025980625.1 Chthoniobacterales bacterium | reverse complement strand
TTGCAATTGCCAGCTCCCTCGCCGTTTTTCGGCGACTCGGGATGATAGATATCACTTATGCTCGTTAGGCGCTATGTGCCGAAATAGCGATCCCCCGCGTCGCCCAGCCCGGGCACGATGTAGCCATGGTCGTTTAACTCCGGATCGACCGCCGCGGCAATGATTGGCACCTCGGGATGCGCCTGTTGGAACGTGGCGAGTCCGGGCGGGCAGGCGAGCACGCAAACCAGTTGCAAACGCTGCGCGCCCGCGTTCTTGACGAGCGAAACAGCCGCCGCCGCGCTTTGGCCGGTCGCGAGCATGGGATCGAGCACGAGCACTTCCGACTCGGCGAGCTTCGGCGGCAGCCGGCAAAAATATTCTATCGGCAAGAGTGTGGCCGGATCGCGGTAAATCCCAACGTGGCCAGTGCTGGCTTCAGGAAGGAGTGGCATCATCCCATCCTGCAAGCCGAGACCGGCGCGCAAGATCGGGACGAGCGCGACCGGCCGAGCGAGCGTCATCCCGGCGAAGCTCGCGAGCGGGCTCTGCATCGTAATGGCACGGGTTTCCCATTGCCGTGATGCCTCAAAGAGCAGGACGGCCGCAAGCTTTCGCAGCGCCTCGCGGAACTCGTTAGGCGCGGTCGAGCTCAGCCGAAGAAGAGAAAGCTGAGCCGCCGCTAAAGGATGATCGAGCAGGCGCAGACTGGCGCACTCTTTTCCCGGCGTGCTCATGGCGGGATCATGAGGCCTAAGACAAATTTGTCACATCGAATGTGAGGCTTCATGCTCGGGCATCGATCGGAGCAGGAAGAAGAGGCAGCCTTGACCCGATTGGAGAGGAATCGGACACTCACCCTTCTCATGCGCCTGCAAACGCTCTACGAAGCACGTTGGATCCTGGTCGTTCTCCTCGTCCTCGGCACCTTGAGCCTGCTCATCTCTTCCTGGCTCACGCTCATTTTCGTCCTGCTTATTTTTTATGTGTTCGTTTTTTTCCGTGATCCGGAACGTGTCGCGCCGGTCGATCCCGAGATCGTGGTCGCGGCGGCCGATGGGGTGGTGGTTGAAATTGCCGAATCCGAAGAAAGCGAAGTTGTCAGGCAAACGATGCGCCGGGTGGCAATTTTCCTTTCCGTTTTCGATGTGCACACCAACCGGGCGCCGATCGACGGCCGCGTCGTTTATCGCGAACACCGCGCCGGGCTCTGTCTCGACGCGCGTAACCCGGAGTGTTCGCTCAAGAATGAGTCAATGACCTGGGTTTTCGAAAATCCGCGCGCCACTTTGGTCGTTAGGCAAATCACCGGGGCGATCGCCCGGCGAATTGTCGGCTGGGCCAGGGTTGGCGACAGCTTGCATAAAGGCGAGCGCTTCGGCATGATCCGCTTCGGTTCGCGGACGGAAATTTATCTTCCGCTGAGCGCGACCGTGCTCGTCAAACTCGGCGACCGGGTGGCGGGCGGGTCGAGCCCGATCGCGCGACTTTCCTAACGACATGGACGAAAATCGCGGCCCCAAGGTCTATCTGCTGCCGAACCTGATGACGGCGGGCAATCTCTTCTGCGGCTTCGCCGCCGTGCTGCGCATCTATGATGGCGCGCAGCGGATCGATTTGACGGAAGCGGCCTCGGATTTCCGTGACGCGATCTGGTTCATCCTTGCGGCGTGCATTTTCGACCTGCTCGATGGGCGGCTCGCACGCCTGGGCGGTCATGAGAGTGCCTTCGGTCGAGAGTTTGACTCGTTAGCCGACCTGATCTCTTTCGGGATCGCGCCGGCCCTGCTCGTTTATCAGATCGTGCTCGGCGAATTTCAAAATCTCGGCTGGATGATTGCCTTCGTTTACCTGGCCTGCGGGGCGCTGCGCCTCGCGCGCTTTAACTGTCTCTCCGCCGCTAGTTCCTCATCCCACCCAGACAAAAGCTTCACCGGTTTCCCAATCCCGGCGGCGGCGGGCGTGATCGCCTCACTCACCTTGTTCATGCTCTGGCTGGATGAAGGCGAACGCACGATTGGCCGCTGGAAATACGCTCTCCCGATCCTGATGCTTTTTCTCTCCTTCATGATGTTTAGCAAGTTTCGCTACCCGAGTTTCAAGGCGGTGAACTGGCGAACTCAGCGTTCCCTCCCGCGCTTTCTTGTTCTCATCGCCCTGCTCGCGCTCACTGTGAAGTTCTATCAATGGATGGCGGCGGTGATTTTCCTCAGCTATCTGCTCTATGGATTTCTCCGCCCGTTTCTCTCGCCCAAACGTCGCCGCGTGATCGAGGAGGAAATTGGCGAAGAACCGGAGGAAGACGAGATCACTGACGAGGCGCCGTAGCCGGCGGCTCGACGAATTCGCCTAACGATTTAAACGCGCGAGCACCTCCGGGTCGCGCACATCGGCCCATTCTCCGCTCAGCTCGAGCGCCTGCACTTTTCTGCCCGAATGCGCAAGCCCGCGGATCGCGTCGGTCAGCTCGTACTCGCCCCGCGGAGAAGGTTCGAGCTTGGCCGTGAACTCGAAAATACTCGGGCGAAAGCTATAGATGCCGGCGTTGTACCACCGGCTCGTCGGCTCGCCTGCGAGCGGCTTTTCCCGCACATCCACGACCTCGAAGCGCTGATTGACGAAGACCGCGCCGCCTTTGCTCACATCCTCGTCCCCTTTCACCGTCACGATCGCTTCCGTCTCTGATTCCGGCCTAACGAGCCGGAAGTAGTTCGCCGGGTCGACCAGGATATCTCCATAGCTCAGGATGAACGGCTCTTCGCCCGCAAAATCCCGCGCCAGTCCCACCACTCTGCCGGTCCCATCCTGCACCAACTGGGTCGCATACTCGATCGCCACCCTCAGCGCCGAGCCATTCCCAAAGTGTTGCCTAACGACCTCGGCGCGATAGCCGATGACAACGAGGAATTGCCCGACGCCGGCGGCGCGCAAGCCTTCCACGATATGCTGCAAAATCGGCTTGCCCCGCACCGCGATCATCGGCTTCGGCAGTTCGTTAGTCAGTTCCCGCATCCGCGTCCCGCGACCGGCGGCAAGCAGGACGGCTTTGGTGATCTGCTCGCTCATTGCGGTGCCACCGAGTCTTGCGATTCCATCGGGCAATCCGGACCGCTGCACGCCTCAAACTGCACCGTCGTATGCGCGATCCCGAAGCGTTCCTGCAAACCATCCGCAATCCGCTTCAAGAGCTGATCATCGAGCTGCGCCTCATGTTTGACGATATGTGCCGTGCAAGCCGTCTCTGTCGTGCTTAAAGCCCAGACATGCAGATGATGCAACTGCGCCACTTCCGGCAGGCTTTCGAGATAACTCTTTACCGCGCTCAGATCGATCCCCTCTGGTACGGCATCGAGCGCGAGATTGAGCGAATCGCGAAACAAACCCCAAGTGCCGAAAAGAATGATCGCGACAATCAGCAGGCTCATGATCGGATCAAGCAACGACCAGCCTGTGGCCATAATGACAAAGCCGGCGATCACCACTCCTACCGAGACCGCGGTATCCGCCGCCATGTGGACAAACGCGCCCCGGATGTTGAGATCGGTTTTCCTCCCGCGCATGAACATCCAGGCGGTTACTCCATTCACCACCACCCCCATCGCCGCCACCCAGACGATCGTTAGGCCAGCAACCGACTCGGGGTTCACCAGCCGTCGAATCGCCTCCCACGCGATCGCGCCGACGCTGACAAGGAGGAGCAGCGCGTTGAAGAGTGCCGCCAGCACCGAGCTGCGCCGCAAGCCATAGGTATAGCGCTGGGTAGCGCGCCGGTCTTGCAGGTTCGCCGCTGCCCAGGCCATGAGCAGCCCGAGCACGTCACTTAAGTTGTGACCCGCATCAGCGAGTAGCGCGAGCGAATGGCCGATTAGGCCAAACACCAGCTCCGCGACGATAAAGCCGGTGTTCAGCGCCACCCCGACGGCAAAGGCCCGGCCAAAATCGCGCTGCTCATGATAAGGGTGATTCATCCTGCGAGGTGCTTTGTTTCGTTAGTCACGCCTGACTTATCCTGCCTGAGACAGATATCGATTTCAGACTTGAGTGTGCGGTGAACCGGGCATTTGGCGGCTACTTCCATAAGCCTGGCGTTTTGATGGGGAGTAATTGGGCCAGTCATTTCTACCTTCACGTCGATGCGGTCGAGCATACCGTTTTTAGTTTCGCATTCTTCGCAATCCTTTGCGTAAATGCGCGAATGACTGAGCCGCACTGTAATGTCTTCGAGAGGAATTTTATTCCGGCGGGCATACCAACCGATCGTCATCGAAGTGCAGGAACCGAGAGCTGCCAGGATATAATCATAAGGATCGGGCCCCAATTCCGTGCCCCCGACAGCACGCGGTTCGTCGACGCGGAAGGTGTATTTTCCGGCGACGCCTTCCTGGAGAAAGCCGCTCGCCTTCCCGCGAATGATGACATGTTCAACCAACGGCTCTGCGGCAGCGGCTGTCGTGCTCATGTTGCGAGTATTGCACGGTCTGGCGGAATTCCGCACGCCTTTTAGCAATCGTTCCGGGTGCGCCTCCGCCCGGATAACAGTCACTCGCTCGCGAGCGAATGCATTGAAACTCAAACTCGCACGGCCGTTGCGGCGCTTACAGCATCCGCTCACCCCACGCGGTTGAAGTGGCGCATGATCCAGAGCGCCTGATACGCGATGAGGAGGAGAACCATGAATCCATGGTACCATTCCTTGCGCGTTCGCATTGCCACGAGCGAAAGCACGAGGATCGCCAGGTTCCGCGCCGGATACTCCGGGCCAAGGCCGCGGAAGTAAGCCCAGCCTTTCACGAGTGTATCCCCGAAATCGACTAACTGAATGGCCGCCATCGTTCCGAAAAACCAGGTGCGCCGCGCAAAGAAGTATTCCTTCAGATCCGCTCTGTCGCCGAGGTGCTGCGGCACAAGCAGGGCGACAAGAAAATAAAGGAGGACCGCGAAGAAGATGACAAAGGCATAGGGGAGAAAGGTCCAGCTCTGGATCCGCATCAGGCCAAACTCCCACCACCAGAAATGAATCAGCGTGACAAAAAGATAGATCATCCAGGCGGTATGGACCCAATAGGTCCGCACCGGCCGGGCAGGTTGCACAATCTCGGCCGCGCCGCTCAGGAGTTGAGTCATGGCCAGGCCGACCACGATCGACATCAGAGCCAGGATATATTCAGAAATACCCATTGTCGTACCAGCCCCAAATTGTCCGAGCCCAGCTCCTTTTCAATCGCGGGTTCGAGAATCGATCTCGGCGCGCGCAGAGACCGAGTCATTCGCGGAATCAGGAAAGTAGGAATTCCAGAGGTTGAGGATCGGTCTATCGGCTTGGAAAGCTCAGCCTGGCGATCCACGTCGCTTTGCCAAACGCTTCGTTGTTGTCGGCCTTTTGGCCCGAGGCCGAGAGTCAATCCCGAGTAGAAGGGAAACCCGCTTTAGTCATTCGCGCGAAAGCGGCCGCCGGCGTGTCGGGAATTGCTAGTAAGATACGATTCTCATCGATTTATCCGGCTCGAAGAGCCAGAAGGATCGATCCGCATAATAGCGACGAAGCCGCTCGTTTTCTTCCTGTCCTAAGTCGTGGGCCCAGATGACCGGTGCGTCGTCGATCTTCGCCGGGTTATAAACCCATTCGGAATGTGGACCGGGTTCTGTATAACGGACAAAAATCACATGCTTGCCAGGATGCATTGCCAGCAACTGCTCCTCCGCTTTCTTCTTTAGCCTGTTCTTAGCTTGTAGTTCGTTCGCCGTTTGATGCTTTGCGATCGCTCGTGCCTCCGTCGCAACCATTAAAACTAAGATCGCAACGGACATTGCGCGGACCAGAAATAGGCCGATCTCTCGTTGACCCCAGCGCCATTGCCGCAAATAGCGCAACGACTGAGTGACCAGGATGAGAACGACCGCCGTAAGCGGCGCGCCATAGTGCGGATACCACCACACTTCCAACAAAGACGCCGCTCCCATGATGAGCGCCAAAATCATCGCAAATCGGGTCCTTCTAGAATGCCACACGAGCGCTGCAAACGCGGCCGGCGGAAAGAGCCAGGCGAGGTTGCCTAAGTAGGTTGCCAGGAGGATAAGCCAATCGAGTGGGCGATCCACCAGGAGCCGCCAGCTGCGGGCGCGTTTGTAGGTGTCGAATGTTCTGGACGTAAGGTCAAACTCTGCAAAACCCGGCGCGGGTGAGGAACTCGGCATGAACCAGAAAGGCGGCACGGTTTCATATTCTAGGTAATACTGCCGGTAAGGGAGACGCAGCGGATGACCGGTGATACGGTAATTATCATAGGCCAGCCAGGAAGCTCCCATCACTCCGGCAAGCACGATTGGGATCCAGACCCGTGCTGAGCGGGTTGCCCTTCCCAATGTCACAAGCGAAGGAACGAGCAGCACAAGCCCTTCAAATGGCCGCGCCAGGACGACGATTACGGCTCCGATTGCGAAGTGCCAGGCATAGCGCCACTGCTTGGCGCGCGTGATGCGAACCCATGCACCAACTACGAGTGCACCGCCCAGGGCAGTTACAGCGCCGCCCCAATAGCTATTCATCCAGTAGCTGAAAAGGCAAAGATTAATACTGATGAAAGTGCCTAAAAGTGCCCAGCCCGGCGGCAGCCATCCCTGCAAGGACCAGCAAAGCGCCGCCGCGAGCAGCCCCGCGCTCAACCATATTCCAAACCATGGATGCCCGAAAATCACCTGGCCGAGAGCCATCGCAAGCGCTGGTCCGGGCGGGAAACGGGATGCATAGGTCGGTTGTTGAAGAATATAAGTGCTCTCAAAGAAGCGCCAAAGCGGATGAGGCGGATTGGTCAGGTGACCATGAGCGAAAGTATCCGCCTGGAGAAGGTAACTGAATTCATCGTAAACAGAAGGCTGGGGAACAGGCCACACCGGAAGGAGCGCCGCCCGCACGCCCAGGACGAGCAGCCCGGCCGCCACGCAGCTCAGGTTTTTGCGCCGCGCCAGTGCCTGAAGGCCCCGCTCAAAATTTTCCCAAAGATCAAGCCACCTGCGGGGCACGGTCGTCACCAGGATGTAGAAAACCGCGATCAGGACCGCGCAGTAGAACAACTCTTGGATCTGCATGTCATCAAAACGCCATCTTAATCACCAGCGAGGGCGCTCGACCAGAAAAAGGTCGCCGGGGCACGCAGCCTATTTGCAAGAGTGATCTCAATGCAGGATTACGGTAAACTGGTTGCGCAAACGAAATTAATGCAGACCGAAGATCAAACTGAAGCCACGGAAGTGTCGGTGGTCATTCCTTGCTTGAACGAGGCGGAGACATTGGGTCGCTGCATCGAGAAAGCTTCGCAGGCGCTAAGAGAACATCGGGTCGCGGGTGAAATTGTGGTGGCGGATAACGGCAGTACAGACTTATCGCGCACAGTCGCCGAACGTCACGGAGCCCGGGTCATCGCGGTCCGAGAGCCGGGTTATGGCAACGCACTCATGGCTGGCATTGGGGCGGCGCAGGGCTGTTTTGTCATCATAGGAGACGCAGATGATAGTTACGATTTTCGCGAGATCCCTAAGTTGATTACTAAGCTGCGGGAAGGGTTCGACCTTGTCCAGGGATGCAGGCTCCCTGCCGGAGGCGGCTCGATCCGACCCGGTGCCATGCCCTTTCTGCATCGCTGGATCGGTAACCCTTTCTTTTCTCTTCTCGCCCGGAAGTGGTTTCACGCCCCGATCAACGACGTTTACTGTGGATTGCGCGGTTTCACTAAGACCATGTATCAGCGGCTGGATCTGCGCTGTACCGGGATGGAGTTCGCTACCGAGATGATCATCAAAGCAAGTCTGCGCGGTGAAAGAATCGCCGAGGTCCCGATTACTTTGCACCGCGATGGTCGCACTATTCACGCGCCACACCTCAAGACATTTCGGGATGGCTGGCGCACTTTTCGTTATTTCCTTTTGTGCAGTCCGCGGTGGCTCTTCCTCGTCCCGAGTGCGGCTTTTATTGCTTGCGGTGTTCTCGGCTATCTTGTCGCCATGCCCGGTCTTAGGATCGGGCATAGCACTTTCGATGCTCACACTCTGTTGTTTGCCAGCCTCGCTATCCTCTGCGGCTATCAGTGGATCCTCTTTGCGATCTTTGCTCAAACCTTTGCCGTTACTGAAGGATTCCTTCCCCCCGACCGGAAACTGGAGCGATTCTTTGAGTTAGTTAACCTCGAAAGAGGGCTTTTCCTGGCCGCGCTTGCGCTGCTCGCCGGTGGAGCTTTGCTGCTCGCCGCCGTCCGACAGTGGTGGCTGGTTGATTTTGGTAATCTCGACTACGCGCGCACAATGCGGCTCGTGGTCCCGGGAGCGACCCTGGTGGCCCTGGCGTTTCAGACCGCTTTTTCCAGCTTTTTTGTCAGTATCCTTGGGATGAGGCGGAAGTAGGCTATATCGAATTCTTACCATTCACTCCCGAATAAAGTGCGAGAGGCGCTGCGGCCTGTTTCTGATTGACTGTGGCGGGCGTTATATGTTGCATCAGTTCGATGGCGCGGAAGCTATAGTCAGGTATTTAGAAAAGCTGAAAGTGTACATCTGATATTCAGGAATAGAATGATACGCCTAACGACGCGACGAGCGGTTGCTTCAATCTTTGTCGGGCCGGACGGTCTGCGCGCCGGTTGGCGGTTTCTTCTGTTCGTGCTCGCGATTGAGTTATCCGAGATCTATCTCCGCGAGCCGGCTATCTCCCTCCTCGGCCGGCGTCTCGGGATTCGGCTCGATGAACTCTCGGCCCCGAGCCTTTTCCTCGAGGAGTTCGTAGGGCTACTCATCGTGCTGCTCGTGACCGGGATCGCAGCGCTCCTCGAGCGTCGACGGTTGGATGATTACGGGTTGCCGGTCTCGCGGGCTTTTGGCTGCTTGTTCTGGAAAGGCATGCTGGCCGGTCTGGTCGTAGTGATATTCGTGGCGACCGGCATGATTGCGACCGGCGCGATGCAGGTTCATGGGTTAGCTCTCACCGGAAGCGCGCTGCTCTGGTTCGCCCTTCTCTGGCTGGGGGCGAATGTGCTCGTAGGCTTGAATGAGGAATATCTCTTTCGTGGTTACGCCCTGCAGGTGCTCTGGCGCGGAGCCGGGTTCTGGCCGGCGGCCATCATCACAACTGCGATCTTTGCCGGATTGCACGTAAGCAAGCCGCACGAGAACGCCATGGATATCGGAGTAATCTTTATCCTCGGCTTGGCGATCTGCCTGAGTGTGCAGCGTACAGGTACCCTCTGGTGGGCGGTAGGATGGCACGCCGCCTTTGATTTCGGACAATTCTTCCTCATTGGCACCCATAATGGAGGGCAGGCGCCGGTTGGGCATCTCTTCATAGTGACCTTTAATGGGCCGGCCCTGCTAAATGGCGGCGAGCTGGGGACCGAGGCAAGTATCTTTATGGTGCCGGCGGCGATCGCGACCTTCATCTATATCATCTGGTTCCTGCGCGGCGAGCGGCCGCAGTCTGCCGATTGCCATTGATGACCGGACGCGGCATGCCGCGGTCTGATGCCTGTGCGCTGGCGAGCGGGAAACTGAGTTTCCGGAACGCATCTACTTCCCAGACTTTGCTGCCGGTGTTATGGCGCAATCCGCAATCCGGCTTTCGCGATGCTCTTTGCAACGAAGCTAGAAGCCAAGCCATCTTATAAATAGCGCGTCATCCCGAGGCGGAGCGCAGCGGAGTCGAGGGATCCCGTGGAAGTCACCTTAAAGCTGGCGCGCCGGGATCCCTCGACTTCGCTCCGGATGACAGGCTTTTTGGATTTATGAGATGGCTAGATGGCTTCGAGCACTCAGGAGCTCGATTTTTCGGAATCCGCGGCGGCCTTTGCCCACCCTAAATCGCGCCTTCGCTCGGCGAAGGCAAGGGCGATTTTGCCGGCGCCCTAAGTGCGGCGAAGGATCAGGCGCTCGATGAGTTATCACTGCTGCTCAAGATCCCGAGCGACGTAAATTACGGAGTCCTATGTCTTGATCCCGCCTGGGATCGCTCCGGGATGATCCGCGCTTTGCCGAAATCGTTGCCTCCGTTGCGCCGAAGGAGACGAAACAGACGCCCAGTGCGCGTTAGGGCTTGCGCCGCACAGTTAACTGCTTTGCAGCCGTGATCCTTTAAGGTGTAAACACAGAATCGAAGTTCGATTCCGTAAGCTATTAGCGGAGCGGTTTCGACAAAGCGCCGTTCGCAGCAGAGAATCAGACGATGGAAATTCATCAACTCCGCTACTTTGTTGCGGTCGCAGAAGAGGGGAGCTTCTCGCGTGCGGCGGAACGCGAGCATGTCTCACAGCCGTCGCTGAGTCAGCAGATCCAGAAGCTGGAAGCGGAATTAAATCAGCCGTTGTTTGATCGGCTGCCGCGCGCCGTCGTTCTCACCGAGGCCGGCCGCTGTCTGCTCGATTACGCGCGGCGAATTCTCACCGGAATCGCCGATGCTCGCGACTGCGTCGCAGCGCTTGAGCAGGAGGTGGCGGGAAGGCTTGCGGTGGGGGCGGTTCCCTCGATCGCGCTCTACGTCTTGCCGCGACTCATCCGGCGGTTTCAGCAGAGCTATCCAAAGGTCACTTTCGAGTTATTTGAGGATACGACCGATAAGCTGGCGCAGCGCCTGGAGGACGGAACGCTGGAGGTGGTGCTGGCTTCTTCGGGCGACGAACCGCCCACGCTCGAGCGCCATTCACTGGGCGAGGAGCCCTTGCTCTTACTCGTCCCGGAAAAGCATCGGCTGGCGCGCAAGAAGAAGATCAATTGGAGCGAGCTCGCGGATGAGAAATTTCTCCTCCTGCATGAGGTGCATTCGCTTGCGCAGAAGGTTCGGCAGTTACTTGTGGCGAACAAGCTAGACCCGGAGGTGGTGCTGCAGGGCGCGCAACTCGTGACCATCGCGAGCATGGTGGCCGCTGGGCTGGGGGTGACGGTGATCCCGCAGATGATGGCTGCGACGGAGTTCACCCGGGGATGCGTGGCGGTGGCTTTTGCCCGCCCGGTACCGACGCGCCAGCTGAGTTTGCTGCGGAATCCTTTGCGGTTCGAGAGTAAAGCTGCCGCAGCCTTCCGTGAGGAAGCCGCGGCAGCCTTTAACCTGACGAGTGGCCGGTTTATGCCGAGAAGCGGCGGCCCGGGCGACACTCGAGTTACCGGCTCAGGCCGAGGGCGTGAGCCAGGGTGAACATCGGCCAGGTGGCCGTGAGGACGATCAGGGCGAAAAGAAGAAACTCGGCGGCAACACTGGGCCGCTCGCGCTGCGCGTAACGTTCGCTCAGGAAGCGAAACGCCCGCAGCCGCATCGACGTTCTCGAATCACGCAGCTGACCGTGTCTACCGTTGCTGCTTAAGGTGACTGTTTGCATGCCCCAATAACGAGCAGGTGTCATTGTCTTTGAAATACTTAGTACCTCTGGCGGTTATAGGCATCGCCTATGAGTGGCCGCTGGGCAGAAACGCGCCCGTGATTGCTGCGTCTCCTTCCTTGGGCGATAGCATATTGCTTATGTGGAGCTTCGACATCGCATCTCGCCGGTCCATCAATTAGCATGATGAGCCATGACCATGAAGACTGAGGGGCGCCAGATCGATAGACCGGAGCCTCGCTGGCAGGCGCTCCTGGCTTTTGTCGCGGTCGCCGCAATTTATCTCGCGCTGCCGAGGTCGCTGATTGTCGGGCCGACATGGCTCTTGCCCACCCTTATCGGAGTCCTGCTGGCACCCACCGTCGTGACCCATCGGCTGGGCAGGCTGCAACTCAACCGTATTCTCGGATTTGCCACCAGCGCGGTCATTACCCTCGCGCTGATTGGGTCGGTCGTGCTCCTGGTGCACGCGCTCCCATCACGCAAGGAGCCGCCGCTGCAGCTCCTCTATTCCGCCGCGCTTCTCTGGCTGACCAATGTGATTGTCTTCGCGCTCTGGTATTGGCGGATCGACGGCGGCGGGCCGACCAGGCGCGAGGAACAAAAGGAATTTGGCAGCGAGAGCTTTCTCTTTCCGCAAATGCAGATTCCGCGCGACGAAAGAAGCGAGTTCTCCTGTGTGCGCTGGCGGCCGCACTTTGTCGATTATCTGTTCGTCGCCTTCACCCAAAGCTCCACCTTCGGCCCGACCGATGCGCCTTTGCTCGCGCGCTGGGCCAAAGTGCTGGCCATGATCCAGGCCTTCATTTCGCTCGCGATCGTGGTCCTTCTGATCTCGCGCGCGGTCGGAGCGCTCTGAGAGAAGAAAGGAGTCACAAGAAATGAAGGATGAAGAGGAGCCTGTCGTGGAGCTCAGGGGCAGAAGATCAGGAGAAGAAAAACGAGGAAAAGCAGGAGGTGAATGCAGCCTTGCAGAATGCTCGTCCTGCCGCTGCCGAAAGTGACGATGCTTGCGCCAAGGGTAAGAAGGAGGAGGGGAAGATTACCACCCTCTATGCCTAACGAGACAACGCGATGCGTGATCAGACTTATGGCCAGGACCGCAGGAATCGTGAGTCCGATGGAAGCGAGGACGGAGCCGTGGAGGATATTGACTGAACGTTGCAGCTGGTTCCTGGTCGCGGCCTGGATGGCACTCAACGCTTCCGGTGCGAGAACGAGAGCGGCGATGAGCGCGGCGCCAAAGGCCTGCGGCATTCCGAATCGCTCAATGCTTTCATCGAGCGGAATAGCGAGCTTTTCAGCCAGAAGAATTACGACGACGAGATAGAGAAAAAGCAGCGTGCTGTGATAAGGACCGGAGCGCATGTCGGGCAGTTCATGCACTGGATGGATCGCCGCTGCGGTCGCCCCGGATTCCACGAAGTACTGGCTGTGCCGCACGGTTTGGATGAGAAGAAAGATGCCGTAGAGACTGAGTGCGGAAAAGCCGAGAA
>JAICXG010000335.1 GCA_025980625.1 Chthoniobacterales bacterium | reverse complement strand
TGCTTACGATGTGCCCGGTCCGCACCACATTCTTCACTCCATGCGTGCTTCTCTCCTCGTGCCGGCCGGGGACGTGCCTGCGCTGAGCGCGCGTGCCTTGGACATTCTGGAACTCGACACAGAAAGCTACAAAAAGCTTTCGGAGGATTGCATCGCTCTTGTTCAAAGCTATCGCTGGGAAGAAATCGCTGACAATACGATTCGGCGATACCAGTTGGCGCTAAGTTCTCTTTCCCCGATCACCAAAGCAGATGACTGATTTCCGACAGATCATCCAGATCATTCCATCGCCGCCAGGTCCGCGCGATGGAGTCACTGACTATGCACATACCCTCGCCCGGCGCTTGCGGGAGGGTCACGGCATCGATAGCACCTTTGTAACCGCGACGCCTTATGCAGGCCAGGTTCTTGCCGATGGTTTCAGTGTGCTCGCACCGTGGCGCGACGTTTTATCTAAGCTCAAGGTCTTCGACGAAGCACCGATCATTTTTCATTACGTTAACTATGGCTATGACCGCCGCGGCGTTCCGCTCTGGTTACCGAGAACGTTGCGCCAAACAAAAGCTCGGCGTCGTCTTGTGACCATTTTTCACGAGCTCTACGCTGCGGGTTCGTTCCGGCAGAGCGCGTTCTGGTTGCGTCCGCTGCAGATGCGTATTGCCCGCCTCGTCGCAGAAATCTCGGATGTTGCGTTAGTCAGCAGCGATTTTTACCGGCAGCAACTGCATCGGCTTTCTCCCATGACCGCTATTGTTAGTCATCCCGTTTTCTCGAACTTCGGCGAGCCGGAATTCACGCCGGCTGATATGACCACACGAGATCCACATCGCTGGGTTATCTGCGGTGGGACACAGTTGCTCGAGCGGTCACTGGCTTCGTTTGCGGAGATGGTTCATCGAATTAACGGCCCCGAGGCGCCGCGCCAGCTTGTTGTCATCGGCGGGACTGAGACTCCTGCGATCAGCCTGGCATTGCGGAAGCTCGGGAACATCAAGGTTACTTATTATCCCGACCTCCAGGCCAGCACGGCCTCCGAGCTCCTCGCCGGCTGCACGTTTGGCTGGATCGACTACTTTGTTCAGACTGATATCCCCTTTTCAGCGATATTGAAGTCCGGGGCCTTCGCCGCGCTTTGTGCGCATGGAGTTATTCCGGTCGTGCCTCGCATTGGCGAAGTTGTCATGATCCAAGGCGACTCGTTGCCAGGGTTTTTCTTTGTCGATCGATCGTCGCAAAGTTTACCGAGTGAGTCTCAGCGGAGTGAAACAGCATGGGCTATTTACTGTTGGTATCGGCGAAACGCGGCTTCCGCTAGCCTGGCTCAGACCGTCGAGTCCGCGCTCTTTCCTGACTGAGTTACGTGCGGTCGTGAAAATCCTTATTTCATCGCATGCCTTCGCGCCCAGCCTCGGTGGCATCGAGACCGTTGGCCGCCTACTGGCGCAGGAGTTTGTCAGGCTCGGCAATAAGGTGAAGGTGGTGACGCAAACGCCGGGCAAAAACAAGCAGAACCAGGAGTATGAGATTCTCCGCCAGCCTTCACTCACTTCGCTTTGTCACGCGATGCGCTGGTGCGATATTTATTGGCAGAGCAATCTTAGCTTGCGGACGCTCTGGCCAAACGCTCTTGTGCGGCGTCCGCTCGTTATCACCCATCACGGCTCCTACTGTCGCGCTCCTTTGGGAATCGATTTCAACCAAAGGCTCAAGCATGCTGTCGTTAACCGGGCGATAAGTGTTGCCGCAAGCCATGCGGTCGCCGCATGTTTCCGTACCCACTCACACATCATACTTGATCCATATGACGCCCAGCTGTTTCGTCGCCCACTGCCGGAAAGAGAGCGCTCACAGGACCTGGTTTTTCTTGGACGGCTGGTTGTGGAGAAAGGAGTCGACCTTCTGCTCCAAGCTCTGAACCGGTTGAAGTCTCGCGGAGATGTTCCCAGCCTAACAATTATAGGAACCGGACCGGAACGAGCACCGCTGGAGCGATTAACGGATCGATTTGGATTAGGCTCTCGGGTGACTTTTGTCGGCGCGAAAGAGGGGGACGAGTTGGTGCAGTTATTGCAGGGACACAAAATTCTCGTGGTCCCGTCACGTTATAACGAGCCTTTCGGGATCGCAGCGCTGGAAGGCATCGCCTGTGGCTGTGTCGTGATCGGCTCGAGCGGCGGCGGTTTGCCCGAAGCGATCGGCCCGTGCGGTATGACTTTTCGTAATAACGACGTTGCAGCACTCGCGGAGTCGCTAAAGCGCCTCCTGCAATGCCCGGGCGAGCGCGCGCGCTTGCAAGCTCATGCCGCATCGCATCTCGCGCAGTTTCAACCGGCAACGGTAGCTCAGCAATATCTCGCGCTTTTCCGAAGCTTACTGTGATTATTCTTTCCCATCCGACCGCGAACCAGAACGTGCGCCAGACAGCTTCGGCATTTGCCACCGCGGGGCTGCTGGAAGAATTCTGGACTTGCGTGCACTGGCAGCAGGGCGGGTTACTTGACAAGCTGCTGGCGATCGCGCCTCGCGCAAGAAACGAACTCCGCAGACGCTCTTTTCGCGATGAGGTAAGACCATTCATTCATACTCATGCTTTTCGTGAAATGGGCCGGCAACTCGCCGCCCAACTTGGATTGAACTCTCTCACCCGTGAGGAAAACGGCGTGTTTTCGATTGACGCGGTGTATCTG
>JAICXG010000332.1 GCA_025980625.1 Chthoniobacterales bacterium | reverse complement strand
TGTCCGTAACATCGCCGGCCACGGTCGCCGGATGATGAGTTTCCCGCCGACATTCGCCGGCACTTCCTTGCCTTGCGCATCGACCACCGCCGGATCGACCCCAAAGAATGGCAAGGTCGCGCTCCCGGGTTTGCTCGGAATTGCTCCCGGCAAAGGCGTGATCATGATCGCGCCCGTCTCGGTCTGCCACCAGGTGTCAACGATCGGGCAACGCCCGCCGCCGATCACGTTACGATACCAGATCCAGGCTTCGGGGTTGATCGGCTCACCGACTGTGCCTAACAATCGCAGGCTCGAGAGATCGTGCTTTTTGACCCATTTGTCCCCCCAACGAATAAAGGCCCGAATCGCAGTCGGCGCGGTGTAGAGAATGCTGACGGCATATTCTTCGATGATGCGCCAGAAGCGGTCAGGCTCGGGCCAGTTAGGCGCGCCTTCATACATTAAGGTGGTCGCCCCGGCGGCGAGCGGTCCGTAAACGACATAGCTATGGCCAGTGACCCATCCGACGTCAGCGGTGCACCAATAGATATCTTCTTCGCGCAGATCGAAGACATACTTGGCGCTCGTGTAGATACCGACGAGATAGCCGCCGGTGGTGTGGAGGATGCCTTTCGGTTTACCGGTCGAGCCGCTGGTGTAAAGAATGTAGAGCGGGTGTTCGCTTTCGAGCCGCGCGGGCGGGCAATGCGCATCGACATATTCGAGCTCGCGATGCCACCAGACGTCGCGGCCTTGCTCGATATGGATTTCGTTCCCGGCCCGCCGGAAAACGATGACGCGCCTGACTGTAGTTTCGCCCCTCAGTGCTTCGTCGACATTGTGCTTGAGCGGAACAATCCCGCCGCGTCGATAACCGCCATCCGCCGTGATGACCGCAATCGCGCCGCTATCTGCAATCCGATCGCGAATGCTCTCCGCGCTGAACCCGCCGAAGACGACTGAGTGCACCGCGCCGATGCGCGCGCAGGCGAGCATCGCGATGGCTGCTTCGGGAATGGTCGGCAGATAAATGATGACACGATCCCCTTTGTGAATCTGGTTTCGTTTCAGGACGTTGGCGAAACGGCAGACTTCGCGGTGCAGTTGTTGGAAAGTGAGGATGCGTTTGTCGCCCGGTTCGCCTTCCCAGATGATGGCGGCTTTGTTGCGGCGCGGGCCTGCGAGATGCCGGTCGAGGCAATTTTCGGAAACATTGAGCTTGCCGCCGACGAACCATTTGGCGAAGGGCGGTTTCCATTCCAGGACCTTTTTCCATGGCTGCTGCCAGCGCAGCTCACGCGCTTCCCGAGCCCAGAATTTTTCCGGGGAACGGAGCGATTCACGATACATCCGGCGGTACTGCTCGAGGTTCTGGATGCGAGCGTGCTTTGAAAAATCGCGCGCCGGTTTGAAGACGCGCGATTCCTTGAGATGGGACTCGATGTTTTTCTCCATGGGCGCAAGGGAGGCTAGCAACGGTCGGCAGACCGCTCAACGCAAACTTCCCGGAAGAGATGAAGCGGCCGGGCGCTTGCCTAACGATTCTTCGGGTGAGATCTCTCGGCGTTCTGCGGCGGCTCGGGATGACAATCCTTGACTGTGAATGCGCCCGGCTCCGCATCGCTCGCTTTCCGTTTGAGTTCTGGAGCCGCCCGGCGAGTTTGCGGGATGAGCGATCACGTTTACAAAAAGCTGGAGCTGGTGGGTTCCTCGACCACGAGCATTGAAGACGCGGTGCAGAATGCGCTGGCCCGGGCTGAGAAAACCATCCGCAACATGCGCTGGTTCGAAGTGGTGGAGACCCGTGGCTATCTCGAAGAGAACAAGCTCTCCTACTGGCAGGTGACAGTGAAAGTCGGCTTCACCCTCGAAGACTGAAGGTTGAGCCGCCGAAGAGTTGACGCGGATCCCGGCGAGCGTCAGGGGCTGCGGCCGTTAATCGCTTCGGGCCAGGCCCGGTCAGCGATTTTCCGGGATCAGAGACTCTTTGCACAGGGATAATCCAGTATTGGTGTAGTTCTCCAGTTTGGTTTGTAGCCGTCGCATGTTTTGTAGCCGGGATCGGCGCGATTCGCATCTCAGATTGACATAAAATTTGAAAGCGGACTAGACTGGTCAACTGCCAATCTCTGGTGGCCGGAAGCGGCTTCGAATTACTTCAAGTCACAATGCAACCCGAACGAAAGTAAGAATGAACCTGTTACACCTGTTAGCTAAAACAAATGCCTTTAAAAATCTTGAAACTTTTTCAAGATATCCTTTAAAGCGCCCTTATTTCTATGTCGCCCTAGCCGCGCTTGCGTTTATGCTTGTTTTGCCGGGAGCGCGCGCGGTCGATCCGCCGCCCTCCGGAGGATATCCGAACGAAAATACAGCCTTAGGTCAAGATGCGCTATTCAACTTAGTTATAAGCAGCCTTGGCGGAAATACCGCGTCGGGGTTTGAAGCACTTTATTCAGATACGACTGGGGCCGACAATACAGCAGTTGGCGTAAACTCGCTGCACAGCAATACAACAGGAGATTCCAACACGGCTATAGGAATGTGGTCACTATATAGCAATACTACCGGTCAATCAAACATTGGGATAGGCGGGTTTGCCTTAGTGGGAAATACGACCGGGTATAGCAACGTTGCGATTGGCGACGAGGCACTTGAAGATAACACGACGGCTTTTGACAATACGGCTATTGGCACGGCCGCCCTAACGTTCAGCACCACCGGGATTCG
>JAICXG010000067.1 GCA_025980625.1 Chthoniobacterales bacterium | reverse complement strand
AATCCGCGACTTTCGTCACATCCCCGAGCAACAGATCCCTGCGACCGTCCTCAGCCATGCTCGCGGCCTCGCCATCATGCGCGTGCTGAAGGTCGGGTTTGGAGTGAGCGGGAAAGGCGGCGAAGGCGTGGTCGTGGCCCGGACGAAAAACGGCTGGTCGGGTCCCTCGTTTCTCGGCACAGGCGGCGCCGGCTTCGGATTGCAGATCGGCGCGGAAGTGACTGACTTCGTCTTTGTCTTGAATAATGCCGACGCAGTGCGCGCGTTTTCGCACGGCGGAAATGTCAAGATTGGCGCTGATGCCAGCGCGGCCGCCGGGCCGGTGGGACGCCACGCCGAAGCCGACGTGATGCCGGTGGCGGCAATCTATACTTACAGTCGCAGTAAGGGTTTGTTTGCTGGGGTGTCACTGCAAGGCGCGGTAATCGTGGCGCAGACCGACGCCAATCACCGCTACTATGGCCGTGATGTCAGCCCGGCCGCAATTTTGAGCGGACGCGTGTCGCCGCCGGCCGGCGCACATCGCTTGATCGCGGCACTCGCGCGGTAAGGGCCGGCGCAGCCCTTTCAGCGCGGCGCCGTTGAGAGGCGCCTAAGCGCGCCGCTTTCTTGGCGAACAATTTCAAATGGACAAGCACGTGAGTTTGCGCAGGGTGAGTTCGCCGTCATGAATCGCGCTGCTGCTTTGCCCGAACTCCGCCTTGCCAAACGCATGGCGCGCCTCGGGACCGAGACAGCGTTTGAGGTTCTGGTGAAAGCACGCGCGCTCGAGGCAAAAGGCCGCGACATCGTGCACTTGGAAATCGGCGAGCCCGATTTCGATACGCCAAGCAATATCATCGAAGCGGGTTGCGACGCGCTGCACAAGGGTTTTACCCATTACGGCCCCTCGGCCGGGCTGCTGCAGTTGCGCGAGACAATTGCGGAATATGTCAGTGAGACGCGCCAGGTCCACGTCACCCCGGAGGAGGTGGTGGTGGTGCCCGGCGGAAAGCCGATCATTTTCTTCACCATCCTCGCGCTCGTCGAGGAGGGGGACGAAGTTATTTACCCGAACCCCGGCTTCCCGATCTATGAGTCAATGATTAACTTTCTTGGCGCAAAGGCGGTCCCGATCCAGTTGCGCGAAGAGATGGATTTCCGACTCGATGCCGCTGAGTTGGCCAGCCTGATTAACGATCGCACCAAACTCATCATTCTGAACTCGCCGCAGAACCCGACTGGCGGCGTGCTGATGGAGCAGGACCTGGAGGAGATCGCGCGCGCCATCGGTGATCGCGACATCATGGTGCTGACGGATGAGATTTACAGCCGGTTGATCTTTGAGGGCGAGCATCACTCGATCATGTCGCTCGATGGTATGAAAGAGCGCTGCATTCTCCTCGATGGCTTTTCCAAGACTTATGCCATGACTGGCTGGCGGATGGGTTACGGGGTGATGCGCCCCGACCTCGCAACGCACCTTTCACGACTGATGACTAACTCTAACTCATGCACTGCCAGCTTTACTCAGGTCGCCGGGGTCGAGGCGCTGCGCGGGCCGCAGGAGTCAGTCGATGAGATGTGCGCGCAATTCGAGAAACGACGTGACATCATGGTGAGCGGGCTAAATAACATTAACGGTTTCTCCTGCCGGCTGCCGAAAGGTGCGTTCTATGTTTTCCCGAACATCAAACAGACCGGTTTGCCATCGAAAAAACTCGCAGACGCTCTGCTCGAAGAGGCGGGCGTGGCTGCCCTCTCCGGAGCGGCCTTTGGTCATTTCGGCGAAGGTTACCTGCGCTTCAGCGTCGCTAACTCGATCGAGAACATCGAGAAAGCACTCGATCGCGTGAACGGCTGGGTGAGAAAGAACCTGTAGGTCGGCAGAGGGAAGGCCATGACTAACGAGAAAGGCTTTCGCATTTTTGCCACCTCGCGAATCGGCGCGCCGGCTGAGAACCGTCTGCGCGAGCACGGTTACGATCTCGAAGTCTTCGAAGGACCGGAGGCGCCGCCAAAGAGTCTGATTATTGAGAAAGTGAAAAGCGGGGTTGATGGCCTGATCACGACCTTGCGCGACCGGATTGATGCCGAAATCTTCGAAGCCGGGAAAGAAACTCTCAAGGTCGTCGCCCAGATCGCGGTCGGTTTTGATAACATCAATCGGGCCGATGCCAATAAATACAGGATCCCGTTCACACATACGGCCGACGTGCTGACGGAAGCGACGGCGGAGTTTGCCTTTTTCATGATGGGAATGGTGGCGCGAAAGATGTATGAGAGTGAACGCCTGGTGCGTGAACAAAGGTGGCCATCCTGGCACCCATTCCTGCCCTTTCTCGGCGACGAAGTCACCGGTAAAACGATCGCGATTATCGGCACCGGCCGCATAGGTCTGGCGATGATCAAGAAGTGTTCGGGGTTCGACATGAACATTCTCTGCTACGACCCGGCATACCAAAACAATGATTACGTTAACGGGATCCAGGAAGTGATGGACCTGCGTTACGCGCGCGGGATTCAAAAAGAAAAGACCGCGATCAAGTATGTCGAGGTGGAGGAGGCACTGCGCACGGCCGATTATGTGAGCATCCATGTGCCGCTCTTGCTGCCGAGTGAAACCGAGAAGCCGACTTATCACTTCATTAATGAGAAGACGCTCAAGCTGATGAAACCGACTGCCTATCTCATTAACACTTCGCGCGGCCCGGTTGTGGACGAGAAGGCGCTGGCCAAAGCGCTCAAGGAAAAAACGATCGCCGGCGCGGCGCTCGATGTTTTCGAGAAGGAGCCGTTGCCGGCGGATTCACCGTTGCTCGATCCTGAGATCGCCGACCGCACCCGGCTCTTCCATCACTTCGCTAGCGGCGGCCAAATCACGCGGCTCTCGGTCGATCCCGAGAAAGGGATGGCCGGCCGGACCGCCCAAGCGGTGATCGACATACTCGAAGGCCGCTACGACGGCGACCCGGCCAGGATGCCGTACGTGGTAAACAAGGAAGCTTTCGCGAAGTAGCCCGCCTGTTCCGAGGGATCCACCTTTCCGGGAGCCGAAATTCCTCTCACCGATAGCTTGACAGGAATGGCGCTTCTTTGGAAGCATCGCCGCCAAGAGGCAAGTCACGCTTCGAAGAGCAACACAAACCATCCAAAGGAGGAGTTCGTTATGCCACTACGTATCAATGATACCGCGCCGGATTTCACGGCCGAAACGACCCAGGGCACGATCCGATTTCATGACTGGATCGGCGACGGCTGGGCGATTTTGTTTTCGCACCCGAAAGACTTCACTCCGGTCTGCACGACGGAGTTGGGCTATATGGCTGGGTTGCAGCCGGAATTTGCCAAGCGCAACTGCAAGATCATCGGTCTGAGCGTCGATCCGGTTGGTCAGCACGGCAAATGGTCTGGCGACATTGAAGAGACGCAGGGTCACAAAGTGGATTATCCGATGATTGGCGATCCGACGCTGCAAATTGCGAAACTCTACGACATGCTCCCGGCCGCAGCGGGTGACAGCTCGGAAGGCCGCACCCCGGCCGACAACGCGACCGTCCGCACCGTTTTCGTCATCGGACCGGATAAGAAGATCAAGCTAATGTTGAGCTATCCCATGAGCACCGGGCGCAACTTCGATGAAATCCTGCGCGTGCTCGATTCGATCCAGCTCACCTCGCGGCATAAGGTCGCGACACCGGTCAATTGGAAACCGGGCGATGATGTCATTATTTCGACCGCGGTTTCCGACGAAGAAGCGAAACAGCTTTACCCGGATGGTTGGCAAACGCTCAAGCCATACCTGCGGGTTGTGCGGCAACCTCAATAGCGCGAGCCGAAGCGGCGCCCGATCCCGGCGGCGAGCGCACCGTGCTCAAAACAGGCGCGGAAAAAGCTAAGATAGGCCGGGCGAAAGCGCGTGCCCCCACTCTCATTGGCCCCCAACTCCTCCATCCTTTGGTCAGGCTTCGTTGATCAGGTTTCAACGGAAGCCGCTCCCAGGGTTCCCTGGCGCGTGAGTGCTCGAAACGGCTGAACAGCGCGTGCGAGGCATCCACGCCGTTGTCACGACCGATTTAACCTTTAGCCGTTGTGAGCAGAAGTACTACCTTTATCCCGGCCGAGTTGCTCTACGAGGCAATCGTCGATTCCTCCGATGACGCGATCGTGAGCAAGAACCTGCACAGCATCGTCCAGAGCTGGAACAAAGCCGCCGAGCGGATCTTCGGCTATACCGCCGAAGACATGATCGGCGAGTCGATTATCAAGCTCCTCCCGCCCGATCGCCTCGAAGAAGAGACGGAGATCCTGGCCCGCCTCCACCGGGGCGAGCGACTCGATCATTTCGAGACGCTGCGCCGGCGCAAAGACGGCAAGCTGATTGACGTCTCGCTCACCATTTCGCCAATCCGGAATGCAGAGGGCGTAATTGTGGGCGCATCGAAAATCGCCCGCGACATCACCGCGCAAAAGGAAGCGCAACAAAGATTAACCGAGGCGCTCGAGCAATTAAAGCGCGCCAATACTCTGAAGTCGGAGTTCCTTACCACCCTCTCGCACGAGTTACGCACGCCGCTGAACGCGATTCTCGGCTGGATCCAAATTCTCAAGGACGAGCCGAGTCACAAAGATCTCGCGGAGGCGCTTCCCATTATCGAGCGCAACGTGCGCATGCAATCGCAGTTGATCGAGGATCTGCTCGACATGAGCCGGATTGAATCAGGGAAGATAAGTCTCGATCTGCAACGGGTTGATCTCGGCCCGCTCGTGAGCACCGCGATCGACGGCGTGCGTCCGGCCGCCGATGCCAAGGATATTCGCCTGACGTGCGTGCTCTCCAGCATCAACGGGATCGTGATGGTCGACAAGAATCGGTTCCAGCAAATCCTTTGGAACCTGCTTACTAACGCAATCAAGTTCACCCCACGAAGGGGCCGAATTGATGTCCTGGTGCGCCGATCGGATTCGCATGCTGAGATTTCCCTGAGCGACAATGGCCAGGGCATTGCACCGGAGTTTATCAGCCAGGTGTTCGATCGTTTCCGCCAGGCCGACGCGGCCACGACGCGGCCCTATAGCGGACTTGGGTTGGGGTTGTCGATTGTCAAGAATCTCACCGAGCTGCATGGGGGAACTGTCCGTGCGAGCAGTGACGGCCTCGGGAAAGGCGCCACCTTCGTCGTTAGTCTGCCACTCCATGCAGTTCGCGAGGGGCCGGAAGAAGCGGATCGAGTGGTTCGCGGCAGGGAGCTGGATGAAGCGGCGATGAAACTCGACCTGCGTGGAGTGCGCGTGCTGCTGGTCGATGACGAGCACGATTCAATCGAGATTGTGAAGCGCATTCTTGAGCGCAATGGCGCAGACGTGCGGTCCGCTTCTTCGATGCAGGAAGCGCTGGATGCTTTCGCCGGCTGGCCACCTCATGTCATCCTAAGCGATATCGGGATGCCTCATCATGACGGCTACGAACTCATCTCTCGGCTGCGCACGATGCCCGGCGGCCGCACCGTGCCTGCCGTCGCGCTTACCGCTTTGGCGCGGAGCGAGGATCGCACCCGTGCTTTGCGCGCAGGCTTCCAAATGCATCTGGCCAAGCCGGTCGATTTCACCGAACTCATAACCGTGGTGCAAAACCTCGCCGCGCTTCGATCGCCTAAAAAGGACGCGTCGCGAAGTGACGGTCTGCACTGACAAAACCGTGCAGACCGACCTCCATAGCGAGCCGAGTCTTTCACTAAAGCGAGTGACTTTCCCCCTTGGAATAGAGTCCCGTAAATCCTAGTCTTGGGTTACCAATGCCAGCCGGAACCTGCCTTCCCGGGCGCCGGCGTGGCTGCTCCGGGCACGGCCTCGGCGTTTTCATTCAGGGCGGGATGAACTGGGAAAGGATCATCGCTTTCCGTGGCGCAATGGGTGAGGAAGAAAAGCATGCCCAGCGAAACGCTTGCTGCGAAAACCATTCGTTTCATCGGATCGATTATCCACCGTGCCAAATCCTCGCGCCAAAGCCAAATTGCAAACCAAAGCGAAAATTGTCTTGATCTCTGCCCGCAAAATCTCTACAGCCTACGCTCAATGAAAACTCACAATGTCACCAGGTTCAGACCGCTCCGGCGGCTCATTTTTCTTCTCTTTCTTGCCGCCGTAGTCGTGGCGATCGGCGCGGCCGGCTCTCTGCGTGCGGTCAATCGGCCTGATCAGGCGGCCGCGCTCCGCAAGATTGCCCCGTGGGTGATCGAACATACCACGCAGGGTCAGAAGGCCGAGTTCATGGTCATCATGGCGGACCAGGCCGACCTGAGCGGCGCCGCCCTTCTCGCCACCAAAGCCGAGAAAGGCCGCTTCGTTCGCGATGCGCTCTGGAATAAGAAACAGGCGACGCAGGGCTCGATCATAAATTGGCTCAAGGAACACAAGCTCGAATATCGCTCCTTCTACATTGTCAATGCACTCTGGGTGAAAGGTCACTATGAAGACGCCCTTACCCTGGCTTCGCGTCCGGATGTCGCCCGCGTCGAAGGTAACCCGCACGTGCGCGGCATTCCTGTGGGCGAACATGCCGTCACCGCGCCGTCACAACCTGCCGCGCCAGCTGGCATTGAGCCCGGCATTAGTTACACCCATGCTCCCGATGTCTGGGCGGAAGGTTTCTTTGGTCAGGGAATCGTAATCGCCGGCGCCGACACCGGCTTCCGCTGGACGCACCTTGCGATTAAGCCGCATTACCGCGGCTGGAATGGCATCGTCGCCGACCATAATTTTAACTGGCACGACTCGATTCACGATAGTGTCGGTAATCCCTGTGGCAATGACTCACCCCAGCCCTGCGACGACTTTGGACATGGCACTCACACGATTGGAACAGCCATCGGCGACGACGGCGGCACTAACCAAATCGGGATGGCGCCCCAGGCGCAGTGCATTGGCTGCCGTAACATGGACGAAGGCAACGGCACGCCGGCAAGATACTTGGAGTGCATGGAGTTTTTCCTCGCGCCTTATCCTATCGGCGGCGATCCTTCCCAGGGCGACCCGAGCAAAGCGCCCGATATCACGACTAACTCCTGGGCCTGCCCTTCTTCGGAAGGCTGCTCGCCATCTACTTTGCAGGCCGGAGTGGAAGGCCAGCGCGCCGCCGGAATTGAGATGGTATGTGCAGCTGAGAACTCGGGGCCAAGTTGCTCAACCGTGATCGACCCGCCGGCAATCTACGATGCAAGTTACACCGTCGGGGCATTGAACACCGGCACCGACACGATTGCATCCTTTAGCAGTCGTGGTCCGGTTACCTCCGACGGCAGCATGCGCCTGAAGCCGGATATTTGCGCGCCGGGAACGAACACCCGCTCGGCTTACAACACCTCCGATACGGCTTACGCCTTCCTTAGCGGCACGTCGATGGCTACACCGCATATCGCGGGCGCGGTCGCCTTGCTCTGGTCGGCTCATCCGGAATTAAAGAAAAATCCCGATGCCACCGAACCGGTCTTGAACAACAATGCGGTTCATATTCTCTCGAATGCCTGTGACTCAGGTTCTCCCACCACGCCTAACAACACCTATGGCAACGGTCGGATCGACATTCTCGCCGCGGTGAACTCGGTGATGGTCGATACGGTGACGATCACGAAGGCCGTATATAACACCTCCCGCAGCCAGTTGACGGTCTCGGCGACTGATTCCAACACAGCCGCGGTCCTAACTGTTAAGGTGACGAGTTCGGGTGAAGTCCTCGGGACAATGAGAACCCGGGGCGATGGTACTTACCAACTGAAAAAGAACGGGATTGCGAATCCGGTAAACGTCACGGTAACGAGTAATCTGGGCGGGAGCGCCAACGCGGACGTCAGAGCACGCTAAGGCTCGCTCCGGCGGTCGAACCCTGGTTCGGCTTTACGCAACTGGTGACGCCGCTTTCTCTTTTGGGAAAGCGGCGTTCACCTTTTTGCGCCTTGCCTTGACGATGCCGCCCGACGGTCGCGGCCTGCCCTTTCCCTGGCAAGGTTCGGTTCCTTTACTCACGGGCGCGCTTAGAAATGGGCGCGCCGATTTGCTTTGCCGGACTCGCTTATCCCAAGTTCCAGGTCTGTCGCCGCGGAAAAATAATCAGTTGCGTTGGCCCGGAAATTTCTCCTCTTTCTCTTGTGCGCGTCTTAATCGCGGATGACGAGAAGCTGTTTTCGAGCGTACTCGCCGAGATGGTGCGCTCGTTCGGACACGAGATGGTCGCGGTCGTTCACTCCGGGCTCGACGCGATCCGCGCTTATCGTCAGCACAAGCCCGATGTCGTCTTGATGGATTTTGCGATGGCACGGCTTAATGGCCTGACGGCGTGCCGCAACATCTTGAGCGACGACCCGGCCGGTTGCATTGTCTTTCTTTCCGGCCTGGGTGAGCGGATTGAGCTCACCCCGGAGTTATCAGGCGCGTTCGCCGTCTTGCAAAAGCCAATCAGTCGCGCCCGGCTCGAGCAAGTCCTGGAGGAAATCTCCACCCGCCGCCAGACGGGCGGAGCACAATCGCGAGAGGCCGTGCGCCCGCCGGGCAATCACTTAGCGTAGCTGGTCTGGCGGATGACTGTTTGCGCCGGCGCGCGCA
Organism: Chthoniobacterales bacterium; assembly: GCA_025980625.1. Classification (GTDB taxonomy): domain Bacteria; phylum Verrucomicrobiota; class Verrucomicrobiia; order Chthoniobacterales; family UBA10450; genus JAICXG01. The sequence continues at coordinate 3,783 of JAICXG010000067.1, read as the reverse complement.
AGCTGCCAGTGGAGCTGTAAGCGGTAAAACGCAATACCGTCCCGTTCGACGAAAGCAGGACATATAGCTCCTGCGCTTCAATGTTAAGCCCGCCAACAAATGATCCGATCAGCGGCAAATAGCCCGCCGGCGACATCGGTCGCGAACGGAACCACTGAAGCTCGACTTGATGCCGCACGTCGACCATCCGCGTGGTCGGTGCGCCGAACAGGTGGACCAGTTGAATCTCAGTCGTCTGCCCGATTCGAATCTGATTCACCTTCCTCTGCGTGATGGAAGGCGAGAACCAGGCCCAGCTCGTTACGCAAGTGGATATGAGTAGCGCGGTGGCAAGCAGTTTCGTTTTCATGATGGCGTTGCCATTTTGCATCAAATGGCGCCCGGATGCACGTAAACATTTTTGCTTCTCAAAATGCCCAAAATCCCGCGGCAAAGCGCCCCGTATAAAGCGCGAGATACAGCACCGACCAGATCGTCACGATGGAAAACCAGAAACGGCGGCCGGTTAACGCGATCGCAACGAGAATGAACACCGGAAAAAGTGTCAGCGTGTATCGCGGCACGCTGAGGATAAAAGACGTGCTCGTAATGAGGAGCCAGTTAAGTGTAATCCACACCGAGTAAGAAGGGCGCAACCGAATCCAGGACCAAATCGTGCAGACAAAAGTCAGGGCAACTGCGATCAGCTCGTTCAGTCCCTCATTGATATTCATTCCCAGAGTTCGGAGCCAGAGATCGTGGACGCCGAACCAGGGCGAGGCGACCTTCTTATACCAGTGCTCCTGCATGATCCTGATGAAAGCAAAGTAGTCACCGGTTACTTCGTAGTTTAGCCAGAGATAAGCAACGAACCCAAGTGGTACCAGACCTACCCAGAGCCAGCGCCAGTCCCACTTTCGCCTCCGCGCAAATTGCAGAATTATTTCCATCGCCAAGGCCGGCCCGAGAAGAAGTCCATTCACTCGCGTGAGTGAGGCGGCCGCGCCGAGCAACCCCGCAAGCGCCCAGTGCTCCTTCCGCGCCGCGAGGAAACACCCAAGCGTAAGGGCCAGAAACAGACTCTCAGTATAGGCTACGTGGAGAAAGAAACTGGTAGGAAAGATAAAAAGGAACCAGACTGCATTCCGCGCCACCCTGTCTGGCTCATCGCAAAGCACGAGCTGGCGAAAGAGCAGACCCGCCGCGAGTGAGGCGACGCCGGAAACAAGCAAAGCCGCCGCGATGTAGTTGTGAACAAAGAAGGTGATCGCGCGAACCAGCCAGGGATAGAGCGGGAAAAAGACGAGCAAGACCCGGCTATCTCCGGCGGCGGCATAGCCTTTTTCCGCCAGCGTCAGATAGTGCGTAGCGTCCCATCGGTTCCAAATCTCGAGCCAGTTGGGATGCACCATCCGGAATGAGGCGACCGCTTGCATCGCGAAGGTCAGGACGAGCAGCTTGACGCCGAGCACCAGCCCAATGGTCGGCCAATCCCATCTCCGAATTCGCCCCCATGATTGTTCGGCCCAGTCCTTTCGACGCGACTGAGAAACGTGCGGCGAAAAATGATTCACTTGGGCGCGCTGACGACAGGGTCAACAATAGAGGCGGCATTGCTGAGTCCGAACAAACTCATTAGTCTGCCAGACAAAGCCATCGCGCCGCAACAATCCACTAAAAAGCGCGCGGCCGCCCCCAAAAAAAGCCGCAGGATTGCGTTCTCGATTGTGCACTGACGCAGCGCACGATAGAACCCTTTGAAATGACAGCCGGCAGTCGCTCCAAACTCATTCGTAACTTGCGCATTGTCTTTTGGCTGGGTCTCCTCATTCTTCTCTTCGCCGGTTGGGGGTTCATCATCCATATGCCAGGAAAAAGCTTTCATGGAATCCCGCCGCCGCTTTCACCTGATGAGAAACTACTGCGCGCCGAACTGGCCGGCCACGTCCAAAAACTTGGCGGCGAAATCGGCGAGCGCAACCTCGCGCATTACCCGCAGCTCCAGACCGCCGCCGAATACATCGAAAGTCAGCTGGGCGGATGGAAACTGCGTCGCGACAGTTATGAGTTACAAGGTAAGAGCTGTCACAATATCGAGGCGGAACTCCCCGGTGCGTCCGCGGCGGTCGTGCTGATCGGCGCGCACTATGACTCTGTCTTCGGCTCACCCGGCGCGAATGACAACGGTAGCGGTATTGCCGCTCTTCTGGCCTCGCGCATCGCTTTTCTGCCAAGCCTAACGAGAAAACCCTCAGGTTGGTTGCTTTCGTTAATGAAGAACCCGGCTACTTCCAGACCAGCGAGATGGGGAGCTACGTCTATGCCAGCGGCTGCCGGAAACGCGGCGACCGGATCGACGCCATGATCAGCCTCGAGACAATCGGGTATTACTCTCAGCAACCGGGCTCGCAGAACTATCCAGTCGCGGGGCTGGGGTTACTTTATCCTCGCACCGGCAACTTTATTAGCTTTGTCGGCAACCTCTTCTCGCGTTCCCTCTTGCACCAAGCTCTCGGCGAGTTTCGCCGTCACGCCACGATTCCGTCGGAGGGAGCAGCCATGCCAGAATTTGTTCCCGGTGTCAGTTGGTCCGATCAATGGTCCTTCTGGCAGCATGGGTATCCCGGGATTATGATTACAGATACGGCGCCTTTCCGCTATCCGTATTATCACACTCGTAACGATACGCCGGACAAGCTCGACTATGACTCAATGACTCGGGTGGTGGCTGGATTGGAGAATGTCATTCGCCGCCTCGTGAATCCGTCACGCAACCAGTGATACGGGCCAGCGGCTTGACTCGCCTAACGAACTAAGCCGTGTCGTCTGGCCGATTCTGCAGTTTGCTCCGCAGTTTGTCAGTCGCGCGTAAAATCGCCGTTTTCGCACGGTCGCGCGGCCCGGTGGTTTCGATCTGGATTTGCCCGATTGCGCGATCCATCGCCGCTTTGATGCTCGCCGCGGTGCCCCCTTTCTCACATTCGCGAACGACCACCTCTTCCAGCCGCGCGATAGCTGCATCCACCGTGTAGTTAGGATTAACCTCCGGCCGCTTATGCGCCTTGATCGCGCTGTAGACATCAATCACTTCCTCGCTATGGGCGCCCCAGCGCAGCACCCGATAGAAGAGTGACCCTTGCTTTTCTCCTTTGAAAACCAGATCGATCGCGGCGGCCGCAAGCGAGACCGGCATGAGCGCAAAATCGCGCGCATTGTCAAGGAACATCTTGAGTTGAAAAACCAGCACATCGCGCAGGAATTTCCAATGATCGTTATCCTTGTGCGCGGGTTGGACAGCAAGCGGCCCGGACGAACTCATGACGGAATCTTAGGCCCAACCCATCGTCGGGCAAAGATCCGATTGCACCGCAGCTTGCCGCGGCAAACCGGGCGCGTCGCCGCGCGGCTTCGTCCTTGAACTCTGCTATCTGGCGGATTTCGACCCTAAGCTAACGAGTCATTCCATCCTGCCGACGGCCGATTTGTCGGAAGGTCTGACAGAATCGAAGTGATTGTCGTCGGAAAGTCTTACAGAATGAAAAAGATACAAAAGTTGACTAAATTTTAAAACCTTTGAAGTCACGCTCTGCGTATACAGGCAAGAATCCGACATCTGCATGTCGGCGCGCAAAGAAAACAGAAGGCATAACAATGAGAACTTTTATCAAATTACTCGCAATCACGGTGGCAAGTTGCGCCGTTTCGGCTTACGCGGTTCCAACTCTCACCATCTTCGACGGATCGACGACGGTCACAATCACCGATGGAAGCTCGGGCGACAGTTGCCCGACGCTGGGATGTGTT
>JAICXG010000005.1 GCA_025980625.1 Chthoniobacterales bacterium | reverse complement strand
CGGTCCTCCTCGCCGACCCGGACCAGGAGTTACTCGTCCCGCCAAAAATTAACCGCCCAGGCACCGTCCGGCTGATGCTGGACGCGTGAGCGAAAACCTTCGCTCGTCAATTTCTCAATCAATGGCGAAGGTAGAAAGGGAGCGATCACCGTGAGTCCCTCGCCCGCTTTGAGCGCGTCCACACGCGTCCGAATGGTGGCAAAGGGCTCGCTGCCTTTTGCGATCAAGGGGCGCGCATCGAGTCTTTTGAATACGACCGGCATCTTATTCCTCCCAACCCTTGAGCCGACGCGCGGTGGCGAAGAGCAACCCGATCATCCAGCCGATCGAGAGCAGGACGAACCAAAGCCCGCTGTGCGCCAGCCATAAGCTCGTTAGGCCGGTATGGCTGGCGGCTTCCGCCGGGATGCGTTCCATCGCGAAGAGGGCATCGATCCGAAAACTATCGAGCGGGTTGAGCATGAGCACGGCCGACCAGAGATCAGGCGCTTGCTCCAGAAGGGACCAGCGCGCGACGAGAAGCGCGATCAGATCGAGCCCAAAAAGCAGGAAAAGCCAGGCGCTGACTCCCACGACCAAGCCCTGGACGCGGTCACGGGCGAGGAACCCGGCGCTAAGGCCAAAGGCAACGAAGACACCGGCGAGGGTGAGGGTTCGCCCGTAGAGCGCGAGAAGAATGGGATCCGGCGGCCTAACGAAAAGCGTGGGGACAAAGAGCAGTCCCAGCAGTCCGGCAAACATCAGGCTCAGGGCGAAAAATTTCCCGAGGATAAACGCGGAGCGCGGGATTGGCTGCACAAAGAGAAGCGGCCACTCTGAAGATTCCGCTCGCGCGCTGCTCGTGCCAATGAGAACGGCGAAAAGCGAAACGAAATAAAGCGCAATCTGGAGGATGAGCATCGGCGCGGCGTCGGCCGTATCGGCGAGGAGGGCGGCGCCGATGCCGCCGGCGAGGGCGAGGAGGCAGAAGACCTGGAGGTAGTGATTGAGGATGGCCGACTGCAACTCGCGCGCGATGATCGCGCCGGTCGGGCGCTGCTCAAATCGCAATCCGAAGTGGCTGGATAAATTCATGCTGTGGCGGACTGGGTGCGAGGTTGTCGAAATCATCGAAATCGTGTGGGAGATCGGCAGGGTTAAGCTCGCGCTCGATCCGGCCGCGATGGCAGAGGAGGCAGCGTTGCGCGATGCCGTTCCATTCTGCGATCAGGTGAGTGGTCATAAGGACGGTCTTACCCCGCTCGGCTTCGGCCTGAAGGATTTCCTGGAGCCGCTTGCGCCAGCCGGGATCGAGGCTGAGGCCGGGTTCATCGAGCAGGAGCACGGGCGCATCCGGCAAAAGAAGAAGGGCGATGCCGAGCCGTTGCCGCATGCCGCCGGAAAGGGCGCCGGTGCGCTCGTCTGCCGCGCTCGTTAGGCCAACCAGCTCGAGCATTTCCGCCTTCCGGACCGACTCGATGCCGCGCAGGCGGGTGTAGAAGTTAAGCACTTGCCGGCAAGTGAGTCGCGGATGGAACCCGGGGTTTTGCGGAAGATAGCTGAGCGCGCTTTGCGCGGCTCGCCTGGCATGCGCGATGTCGTGGCTCGCGATGAAAGCTGCGCCCTCGTCCGCCGCCATCAGCCCGGCGAGCAGTTTCATGGTCGTGCTTTTGCCGGCGCCATTCGCGCCCACCAGCATCGTGATCTCAGCGGGCCGCGCCCGCAGCGTGAGCCCGCGCAAGACTCGCTTGCTTCCAAACTGCTTGTGTAGGTTGTCGGTCTCGATCATTGCCTAACGAGTAAAGCCGCGCGTGGCGCGGATTCGCCAGAAGTTTGCCGTCAGGGGGGCCGGGTCTTCGATCGCCGCCAGACCCGGGAGAGCGGCGTGGTCATTGGCAAAGCGGAGAAGGTTGACCGCCGGGCTGCCGGAAAGAAAAGCGATCTCGGGGAACTCGCGACGGAGCGGCCCAAAAAGGTCGAGCTCGCGATGCGGCAAGTCGCCAATGCCGTCACCGTTCAGGTCGATGATTTGCTGGTCGCCCCAGAAATTCCCGACCCCGTTCGCCGCCCAATGATTGCTGGTGCCCGCGCCGTCCGCATCGACCGGGTGGGCGTTTTGCGTGAAGCGGTTTTCGCTGAACACATTCTCATCCGAGTTTCCATAGAAACGCACCCCGATGTAGTTGTTAGTCACTTCATTCCCCCTAACGACAAAACGGATCGCCTGCTGGAAGGAAAGACCGACCGCGTTGTTGCGGATGACGTTGTTCTCCACCCGCACGTCTTCATCGGACTGAAAGAGGATGCCGTAAGCGCGCGAGCCGCGGTTATCAGCGAAGCGGTTGCCTCGAATGACAAGGTCGCGTGAGAACATGACCGCGGCGCCGGCGGCGTTTTCGGCGAAAAGGTTGTTCTCGAAAACATTGCCGTCGGAATACATGTAGTGCAGCCCGTAACGAACGTTGTGCACCCGGTTGTTTTGCACGCGCGAATGGTTGGTAAAAGAGAAATAGATGCCGTCGCGCGTGTCGCTGATCTCGTTGTTCGCGATCAGGTTTCCCTCGCAATTCCATTGATGAATGCCGTTGCCGCGCTCGTTTTCATCGAGCGACGTTTCGCACAGCTCGCCGACGCCGGCAGTGAGAGTTTGCTCGATCGGTTTGGCGGAAGTGAGCAGAGTAGTCTTGCCCTGGATGCGATTTCCGATCACGCGACAGTCGCGCACCTTTTTCAGGTAAACGCCATGCAGCGAATTTTCGATCAGGTTATTTTCGATCGTGGTGCGATTGCCGGTGACAGAGACGGCGGCGTTATCATCGGAGAGTTGGATACCTGAGCCGGTGATACGCAGGCCCTTCACGGTGACATCGTCGGCCGCGATCGTGATCACGTTGCCAGTGCCGTTGCCGCGAATCTCGGCCCCGGGCTGGCCGATCAACTGGAGCGGTTTGTTGATTCTGATGGAGCCGGGGTAAATGCCCGCTCCGACCCTGATAGTCTCGTTAGGCGCAGCGGCGTTGATTTGCTCCTGGAGGTCGGCGGCAGAAACGGCACTCACTACCCCAAGCAGAATCGACGCAACCGTCTGGGTTGCACGGGCTGTCAGCCTGTTGGTCGCGGCAGCCTGCCGTGACGGACTTCTGCAGGAATGTTCCTCGCCGTCGCAGAAGCTTCGCTTATCTGTTTCCGGCAGACTGCCGGAAGCGACGGGCTGACAAGCCGTGCTACCCAGAACTCTGGCGTCGCATCTCATACAGCCTGCGCCTCCTCTTTGCGGGAGAACCAGATGGCTAATATGAGGAGAGCCATGAAAACCCAGAGCAGATACGTTCCTAACTCCGGGTAACTCGACTGTGTGAAATTGGCGATTTTTTGTGTCCCGAAGATAAGGGGAGTAAAGGGCTGAATGTGAACCGGCGCGTGCGGGTCGAGGTTATGACCATACCAATAGAGCCGGTAGTAAAACGCGCCGATCGAGAACGCCCCGAAGTAAGCCGCGAGCACAAACAAGTCTACCACGTTCTTCATCTCGCCCATGACGATTCCGCGCAGGGCGAGCAAGATGAATACGCCAAACATGAAGGGCATGATCTGCATCTCGGTGAAGTCAGCCTGATCGATTTTCTTCATCCCGATGTAATGATTAAGATTGTTGATCTCGTTGATGTCGTTGCCGTTCAAGCCGCCGCCGTGGATCTTGTAGGCGTAAATCTGCATCACCAAACCATTGGAGTATTGCGGTGCGACCAGGTGCAGCTTCCAAAGCGGGAAGAGGACGGAGATTACAACGGTAATCGCGGCCGCGAGCAAACAAAGACGCGACCAAAGGTTAAGTGACTTATGCAGGAACCGGAATTCCCGATGGAGAAAAGTAGGCATGTTATTCGCTGGAAATCCCGCGCGCGCCCCTGGCACGCGCGCAGGCTGCATCCAGTCTAAGGTGTAGGTGATGTGCTCGCGGCGGCTGGAGGTCGGGGCGGCGGCGGAGTGTTGTTTGGCACCGCGGGAAGCGATGTCGCCGGGACCGCGGGCTCGCCCTGCACCGCATCGGTCTTGGGCGCGGGCGGGATACTTGCCGGGTTTACTGACTCACTGGCCGGTTCAGCGGCTCCTTCGTTCTTCACCACCAGATAACCCTGCATCTCCTGGTGAAGCGCGGAACAGAAGTTCGTGCAATAGAATGGATACACTCCTGGCTTGGTTAGTTTTACCTGGAAGGTGCGCGTCTCACCTGGGTCGATCACAAGGTTAATGTTGTGTTCAACCAGGCCGAAGCCGTGGATCATATCCGCTGACTGCTCGATGTTGGTCACATGTACGGTCAGGGTGTCGCCGACCCTGGCATCGATCCGGTCCGGGACAAAGCGGCTGCGAATCGCAGTCACCTTCGCGTCCACCCCATCACCATTCCGCGTTTGCCCGGCCTGCGCGGCCTCCCAAATCGCATTGGGATCCTTGTTCTCGTCCTTGGGATAGACTTCGATCGGCTGAATCTTATCCGCCTTTAGGATTTGGGCGAAATGCGGCTCCGGTTCGGTAAAGGTTTCATAGATCATCTTCATCTTAGCGCCAGTGATATCGATGAGCTGGCTATCCTCGGGCTGGGAAGGACCAACGCTAAGGTGACGCCCCTTGGATAACTTATTCATCGCCACGAGCCATTTGCCATAAGGATGGGCCGTGTCGCTGCCGGCGACGACGAGGTGACCAATGCTGTAATGAACCGGGATCTTATCCAGCACCACCTTGGTCAGGTCCTTCTTTTCCTCATCGGTCCAGGGTGGCAGCTTCCATTTTGCCACCTGTGAGTCAATAAAAAGCGAAGTGTAAGCATTCCCCAATCCATCATACTGGGTATGGAGTGGACCGAGGCCGACTGGGACTTCTCCTTCCACAACGTCGTGGTGCTCGAGCAGGGGAATGCCGCGCACATCACCGCCATGGACAAAGTCCTTATTGGCGATCGCCTTTTGGAGCTTTTCGAAGTTTATCACGGTCGTTGTCGGCTGGAGCTTGCCGCCAGCCACCACCCATTTGCCGCTCGGGTCCACATCCATGCCATGAGGAGATTTGGCAATATCAACGAAGTAGAGAACGCCGGGAACCTTAGCCGGGTCGATAACCGGGACGCCATCCATCATCGTCGCTTTGCCTTCGGCGACAGCTTTCTCCGCCGCGCGCCAGTTTACGATCGCGGCATAGTCACGGTCTTTCTGCGAAGCATTCGTCTCGAGAACATTGTGAGCCATTTCACTGTTATAGGAAGTCCAGAAGGCCCAGCCGCTGCTCGGGCCTTTGCCGGTCGAACCAAGGTCCCAGTCGAAAGGTGGAGTCAGGATTTGCCATCCCACACTCATCTGACCGGTTGCTGGATCGACTTTGATTCCGCTCACCATGCCATTGAACTGTGTGGCATAGTCATTCGGATCGGCGACCCGGCCTTTGGGTAAGGGGACCGAGAAACGGGTCGCGACCAGGATGTATTCCGTATTTTCGGTCACGAAGGATGAGCCGTGATTGCCCATCGAGTTAGGAATCGGTCCCAGGATTTGCTTTGTCTTGAAATCTCGCAGATCAATGCGGGCGACGCGATTGTTGGCGTTATCGTTTACGAAAAGCCAGCGCCCGTCGTATTCACTGTTGGTTTGCGAGAGCGCCGGGTGATGGACATCGCCCCAGGTGTAATCGCCCAGCATCTTCTTTGTCTCAATATCATAGCCATAGCCGGTCCCGGAGTAGGGGGAAAAGACCGGAATCGTGGCGATATGACGCATCGATGGGATGCCGGCGACAAAGACTTGGCCGGAGTGACCTCCCGAATAGAAGAGGTAGTATTCGTCCTTCTGTCCCGGCGGGACATAGGAGGCCTGGGCGTTTTTCGCGTCGTCCCCAGTCATCTTATTGTTACTGCTCCCGTTCTTATTGCAGGCGTCTTGCAGGAACGCGAGCAGCCCCAGGAGCACGGCCGCAATCAATTTTGGCGTGTCGGTTTTCATACCTTAGGTGGTTTCTATTGAATGATGCATAACTACTGTTTCACGGTCATGATCCCATGCATACCGCTGGCATAATGGCCGGGAAAGGCACAGAGAAAGACGTAATCGCCCGGGACGAACGGAGCTGTGAAAGTGATCGTATCGCTCTCCTTCGGGCCGAGCAGCTTCGTGTTTGCGATCACACTGTTGGCAAACTCCGGCGCAATGTAATCCTGCGCGGCGTGCATCGAGCCTTCATCGAGAAACTTCTGCACGTTGGTGTTTTGCTTCAGAAGGATGAAGTTATGACCCATTGAGGCCTTCGGCGAAGTGCCGACGTTAGTTAGGGTGACGGAGACCTGCTGGCCGGGCTTTACTTCAAACGCGGTCAGGTCGTATTTCATCTTATCGTCCGCCGTGATCTTGATTTCCTTTGGCGGTTCGGAAGGCTTTTTGGCGCAGCCGAAGCCGGCGAAAAGAAGCGCGGCAAAAGCTACGAGGAGGGTTGGACTTGTTGATCGGAATAACTTTCTCATGGCCCCATTTTCCCTGGGGCGCTCTCTCTATGCCTTGACCCAGATCAAGTTTTGTTCTGATTTTTTCCTTCATGCAAATGAGCCGTTTTACCTCGGGAAAGAATTCGCGATGGAGCGCTGGAACCGTGATTGGGCTGTTGATTTGCGCGCTCTTCTGCGCGAGCGGCTGCGGGAAAGCGACAAAAAAGCCGCTGCGATTCCAGGTACGCGGCGTCGTGCAAGGTTTGCCGCCGGATCACGGCACGATCGCGATCGAGCATGAAGACATTCCCGGTTTTATGCCTTCAATGACCATGCCGTTCTCAGCCCGCGACGAGAAAGAGATCGCCGGCTTAAAAGTGGGCGATGCGATTTCCTTTCGCCTCAACGTAACTCGCCAGGACTCCTGGATCGATCAGGTGCATAAGATCGATCGAGGCTCGGTTCATCTGCCGACACCGGCCGCCGTGTCTCGGTCACAACCGAGCGCCCGTTCCGAACGTCTACACGAAGGCGACGCGATGCCCGATTTCAAGCTGAGCGACGAGAGCGGCAAACAAGTCACGCTGGAGACATTTCGTGGCCATCCTTTCGTCCTCACGTTCATCTTTACGCGCTGTCCGCTGCCGAATTTTTGCCCGCGGATGTCGCACAATTTTGCTGAATTGCAGAAGGCGATTCAGGAATCCTCCGGCCCTCTGGCCGCGGCGCGACTCCTCAGCATCTCCTTCGATCCGGAGCACGACACGCCGCAAGTCCTCCGCGAATATGGCCAAACCGAGGGCGCGGATTTCAACATCTGGACGTTCGCGACCGGCAGCCGAGCCGAAATCGAGCGCCTAACGAAAGCGTTTTCGGTTCTCGTCCAACCCGAGCAAGGCACGATTTCGCACAGCCTCGCCACTGCCTTGGTCGGCCGGGACGGCAAGATCAAAAAAATCTGGCGCGGCAACGGCTGGAGGCCCGAGGAAGTGACGCACGAACTCTCGTCTTCGCCGTGAGGGCGGTTTTCAGTTCCGGCGCAACTGGCGCTTGGCCTAACAAAATCGTGCCCCCGGCTCGACATCCGACCGGGAGCGGCCAAAATGCCGCGTGAGCGACATCAGCCTAAACGGCGGCGAGATCTCGATCCTGAAGACGATCGGGCTGGGTGGCGGCAGCATGCCGGGCGCGCAACTCGCCGATCGCATCGCGCACCTGGAGCCAGCGGAACTGGTCGACGCCCTCGAAGGATTGATCGCGCTGGATTATGTGCTGGCGGATCGGATACACGTCCGCACAATGGACGATGTGAAAGCAGCGAGTTTTCGGATCAATCCGGCGCGCGCGCGTGAGTTGCGCGAAGCGATTTATCCGTCGCGCAAGAAGCCGGAGCCACGACGGCGGCGGCGATCCTGAGCGCGTGAGCGAGCGATCGCGTATGAGGAGGTCGTTAGGCCTCTGGCCCTGGCTGGCGGCGGCGCTGAGCGGCCTTCTCACGACCTTGTGCTTCGCGCCTTTCGAACAGAACTGGCTCTGTTGGTTTGCGCTCACGCCGCTGCTCGCTGCGGTTTGGTTTTCGGGAGAACAAGTCAGGCGTCGCTGGCTGCGCGACCTGCTCCTTGGCTGGGTCGCGGGAACAATTTTTTTCTGGAGTGTCCTTTCGTGGCTCCGCACGGTCACGATCTCGGGTTTGGTGCTCGTCGGTCTGTATCTCGGCCTCTATTTCGCGATCTGGAGCTGGATTGCCGGATTCTTTCGACCACGGGTTTTGCTCGCGGCCCGACAGGCTGGAAGCACGCCTGCCGAGTCAGGCAAGATGCCTGGCTTCCGCAACCGGCTACTGCAAGAAGCGCGTTCTCCCTGGCTGAGCTCGCTCCATAATCTTTGGCTCGCCTTCGTCCTCGCGGCGGCTTGGGCGGCACTGGAGTGGATTCGCGGGTGGCTTTTTACCGGCTGGGGATGGAATGGCCTCGGCGTCGCGCTGCACAACCTGCTCCCGGTCGCCCAAATCGCGGAATATGCCGGAGTGCCGGGCGTCTCTTTTGTCGTTGCCTTCGCAAATGTGATCGCGCTCGCCACCGTCTGGCGATTTTGTCTCGAGACCAAAGTGCGAATCCGCCGGCCGCATTTTGATTTTACCCTAACGATGGCCGGGATCGTCGGCCTCGCCGCGTTCGGCATCCGCGAGTTGCAGGTGGACGTCCCAACCGAGCCGCTGCGGGTCGCGCTCGTCCAGGCAAATGTCCCGCGGGAGGAAAAATTCAGCCGGGAATTCCAGGAGAAAACCTTTCAGCTCTTTACTCGCCTAACGAATCTCGCGCTCGCCAGCAAACCGCGGCCGCAATTGATCGTCTGGCCGGAGAGCGCCATGCCCGCGCCCGTCTTGCTCGACCGCGAGAACTATCAGTTTGTCATGAATCTGGCGGCGACGAGCAGGGTGGACCTGCTGCTCGGGACAATCGACGCCGATCGGCAGGGCGACTACAACGCCGCGCTGCTGGTGACGAACGGCGGCGAAACGACGCAGGTCTATCGCAAGCTTCACCTCGTGCCATTTGGCGAATATGTGCCGGGGCGAAACACGGTCCCGTTTGTGGCTCGGATTGTCGGCGACCAGGTGCCGGCTGATTTCACCGCCGGACGCGACCCAGTCGTGTTTCGCCTAACGACGGACGACGTAAAGGTTGCGCCACTAATTTGTTTCGAGGACACACTCGGCGAGTTGACCCGGCAGTTCGTCCTGCGCGGCGCCAACCTGCTCGCCAATGTGACGAACGACGGCTGGTTTTTGCAGACCGCCGGCTCGGCGCAACATCTCGAAAACGCGACCTTCCGTTGCATTGAGAACCGGCGTCCACTCGTTAGGGCAGCGAACACCGGAGTCACCTGCATGGTGAATCGCTACGGGCGGGTGACGCAGCTCTTGCAGGATGCGAAACAGAGCACCTTTACTGAGGGCGTGCTGACGGGAACGGTGGCGGTACCAACCAGTGGAGAGCTGACGTTCTATACGCGCCACGGCGAACTGTTCGCGCAGATTTGCACCGGGATTGCCGCTCTTTTCATCCTCGTGCGGTTGCTCAGGCTGAGAAAGCTCGGCGGCACCAATCCGGGCGCAGTCGAGCGCTCCCTGGAAGTTAGCTTTAAGCTTTCGCCGCGGGATCCCGCGACTCCGCTGCGCTCCGCTCGGGATGACGATGAGTGACTCTGTGATCTCGGCGCGCGGTTTGCGCAAATCCTACGGCACACTCGAGGCGGTCAAGGGCATCGATCTTCACGTGCGCGCCGGTGAAGTTTTCGGCCTGCTCGGACCGAACGGCGCCGGCAAGACGACGACGGTCGAGATTCTCGAGGGCTTGCGTCCGCGCACCGGCGGCAATGTCACCGTGCTGGGCTTTGATCCCGATCGGCAAAAGCAGGTGCTGAAAGATCGGATCGGCGTCTGTCTTCAGGCAACCAATCTGCCGGACAAGATCAAGGTGCACGAGGCGCTCGAGCTTTTCGCGGCCTTCTATTCGAAGCGCGTCGACGGTGACGCGCTGCTGAAGCGTTTGCAGCTCTGGGAAAAACGGGACGCGTTTTACACCACGCTTTCCGGTGGACAGAAGCAGCGTCTGGCACTCGCGCTCGCCTTGATCAACAATCCCCAAATAATTTTTTTGGACGAGCCGACGACCGGGCTCGATCCGCAGGTGCGCCTCGAGATTCGCGACTTGATCGAAGAATTGCGCGCGGAGAAGCGCACGATCCTGCTCACGACCCATTATATCGAGGAAGCGGAACGGCTCTGCGACCGGGTCGCGATCATCGACAACGGCGTCATCATTGCGAGCGGGTCTCCGGCCGAGTTGCAGGCGAACAGCGCCAACCAGTCGGCGGTCGAGATCTCGTTAGGCGAGGCGCTTCCTTCGGACCATCTGCCGGAATTCCCGGGCGCGATTCGCACGCTCGTGAGCGACGACCGGCGCAAAATCACTGTCAACTCGAAGCGCCCGGCGAAGACATTAGTCGAGCTGATTCGTTGGGTCGATGGCCAGGGAATTGAGCTCGAGGATGTGCATCTGAAACGGCCGACGCTGGAGGATGTTTTCATCGAGCTGACCGGGAAACAATTGCGCGAGTAAGAATGCGAGCCCAGTACATTGTCATCCCGAGGGGAGCGCAGCGGGGTCGAGGGATTCCGTGGAATAAGCCTTCAACGAAGCAGCAGTTCAAGACTTGCGGTCCTCATTCGAAATCTTCTCGCATCCGCGCCGGGATCCCTCGACCTCGCTGACGCTCCGCTCGGGATGACATGAAAGCTTTTCTCGCGCTCCTCAAGATCGACCTGAAGCTGGCGGCCCGGAATCGCGCGGTGCTGTTCTTTAACTACTTCTTCCCGCTATTTTCTTTTTTGTCTTCGCACAATTGTTCGATGCCAATCAGGGCTCGGCGATTCTCCAGGTCGTCACGATGGTCATTGTCCTTGGCATTCTCGGGAACGGACTCTTCGGCGCCGGGATGCGCGCCGTGCAGGAGCGGGAGGAAAACATCCTCCGCCGCTACAAGGTGACGCCGATCACGCCGGTGCCGCTGCTCGCCGCCTCGATGATTACCGGCGTGGTGCTCTTCGTCCCGAGCGTGATCCTGATTCTGTGGCTGGCGCACCAGTTTTACGGAATGCCGGTCCCGGGGCAGCTCGTCTCGCTTCTTGTCTTTGTCTGTCTCGGCGCGATCGCCTTTCGTTCGTTAGGCTTGATCATTGCCGCGGTCGTCAATTCTTCGCAGGAAAGCAACATCCTCATCCAGCCGATTTACATGACGATGCTTTTCCTGAGCGGAGCGACCATTCCGCTCACTCTCATGCCGCATTGGCTCCAGAACATTACGCAGTTCATTCCCGCGACCTATCTCATGACCGGGATCGGCGGCATCTTGCTGCGCGGTGAAACGCTGGCCGCGAACTGGCCGGCAATCGCCGCTCTCGTCGTCACGACCTTCGTTGGCACTTTCATCGCGACGAAACTGTTCCGCTGGGAGAAGGAGGAAAAACTGCGCGCTTCGGCCAAGCTCTGGGTGCTGGTCGTGCTCCTGCCTTTTCTATTGTTAGGCGGATACCAGGCCTGGACTCAGCACGATCTCATCAAGGCGCGTATTCTCGCGCGCAACCTGCGGCGCGGCCAGAGCTGGCTGATCCAGAACGCGCGGATTTTTATCGGCAACGGCAAGGTGATCGAATCGGGCGCGGTGCTCGTTAGGGGTGGAAAAATTGCCCAGGTTTACGAAGGGAAATTTCCCGATGCCAGGGCACTCAACGCCGAGCCCGTCGATGCCGCGGGCAAGACGGTCTTGCCGGGATTGATCGACGTCCACGTCCACCTCGGCGGGCCGGGCGGTTTCTACGACGACTGGACGAAGTTCGACCCGCAGAAATCGGCAGAGCGCGAGTTGGAGGCTTATCTCTATTGCGGCGTCACGGCGGTGCGGAGCGCGGGCGACAAGGTTGACGACATGTTGAAGCTGCGGGCACGCTTCAACGGCGGCGAAAGACTCGGAAGCGAGCTGTTTCTCTGCGGACCACTCTTCACCGCCGAGGGCGGTCACGGCACGGAGTACGCGAAGAATCTGCCGGAGATCGCGCGGAGCGGTTTCAATGCGCAATTTCTCCGCATCCCTAAAACCCAAATGGAAGCGCGGACGATGGTGGATGATCTCGCGCAAAAACGCGTGAACGCGATCAAAGGAATCCTCGAGTCGGGTGTGCCGGGCTACCGCTTCAACCGGATGAATCTCGATCTGCTGCGCGCGGTCGTGGAAGAAGCGCACGCCAATCATTTACCGGCTTCGATTCACACCGGCGAAGCGCGTGATGTCATCGATGCGGTGTCGTTAGGCGCAGATTCGATCGAGCACGGTTCTTTCCGTGATGAGATTCCCGACGCCACGGTCGCGGAGATGAAAGCGAAAGGAATCTTCTATGATCCGACGCTGAGCGTGGTGGAAGGGCTGTCCGATTTCGCGAAAGGAAAAACCGATCTGCTCAAGCGTTCGTTAGTCCAGCAGGTCACGACAAAGGACCTGCTCGATGGGACTGAGCACGCGGCGAAAAAGCCGGAGATGAACTCGATGCGCGAAGGTTTGAGCCACTACCCGCTCTCGCTCGATCTCGGCAGTCGCAACCTGCTCAAGGCCTGGCATGTCGGTGTCATGCTCGTGACCGGTTCGGATGCGGGAAATTTTCTCGTCCTGCACGGCCCGACGGTGCAGCGTGAGGTCGAGCTCTGGGTCGGAGCTGGGATTCCAATCGAGGTCGCGCTCGAAGCGGCAACATTGAACGCGGCGAAGTTGCTTCGGGCTGACAACCGGATCGGCACGGTCGAGAGAGGGAAGGAAGCGACGCTGCTCGTGGTCGATGGCAACCCGCTCCAGGATGTGCACGCGCTCTCCGCAATCTCGAGCGTGTTCCTGAAAGGAGAACGCGTAAACCGGACAACGATTTTCGACCAGAAGTAGTCCTGATCTCCTCGCCTAACGATAATGCAGACGGATGAGCTGCGCCTTTTTCTCCGGCAGAACGATGAAGAGATTGTCGTAATCCGATTCGGCAATTGTGACCCGAGCCGGGACGCCGAGGGCGGCGATGAGCTGCGGCAAAGTGTTGGCATGACCGACTACGAGAACGTTCCCCGGGGCCGCTCGGATTTTCGCGACTAACGAGCGAAGATCATCTCCCGAAATCACCTCGGGCTGGATGCCTAACGACTGCGCAAGCGGTGCGGCGGTCTGCTGTGTGCGCTTGTATTCGGTCGTGAAGATCGCCTTGATGCCCGCGTCCTTCAGTTCCTGCGCAAGATGTTCGGCCCGCGCTTTGCCCTCCGGAGATAACCCGGTGTCAGGTGGGACCCGGCCGCTGGTCGCCGCGCGTTCGGCATGGCGGACGAGAAAGATCGCGCGCGGTTCCGCTGCCGCGGTGGTCGCGAAAACACAAAGCGCGAAGAGAAGAATGAAAAGACATCGCCGCCGGCGCGGCGCGTTGTCATCCCGAGCGAAGCGAGGGACCTGAGGAGCGGGGCCCGACGTCTGTTTGAAATTAAGCGTGCTCGCGAGATAACACCTGAACTCACGTTGCGAGGTCCCTCGCAGTCCTGCGGCGGCTCGGGATGACATGTCAGTTTCGTGGCCTTCGTCGTTAGGCATAGCTCTTTTCGCCGGCGATGCGTTTTTTCGTTTCGTCACGGCCTGCGGCAAAAGATACTCGATCTGGCGGTTGACGCTGCGCAATTCACTCCCACGCAAAGTCGGCTCGTCGTCCTCGCTCTGGTCACATTGATATTCCTCTCGCCAACTGTTTCCGGCACGATTTTCGAAACCGGCTATCGTCTTTGTCCAAATCGATTTCGCTGCATGAATGCGACCAACGGATTGCATCACATCACAGCCATCGCCGGCCCGGCGCAGGAGAATCTCGACTTTTATGCCGGCATCCTTGGCATGCGTTTGGTGAAGAAGAGCGTGAACCAGGACGACCCCGGCACTTACCATCTCTTCTACGCCGATGCTGAAGGCCACCCCGGCACTGACATCACCTTTTTTCCCTGGGCGGAGCTGGCGCCGAGTCGTGCCGGGCACGGGTTGAGCAGCGAGGTGGCGCTGGCGGTGCCGCCCGGCAGCGTCGATTTTTGGAGGGAACGGCTGACGCGCTCCGGGACGAAAATCCTCGCACCCGAGGAACGGTTCGGCGAGCGCGTTTTGCCGTTGGCCGATCCACACGGGCTGCGTCTCGCGCTGGTGGAAAGCGAGAGTTCGTTAGGCCGGCGGTTTGCGGCTTGGGAGCGAAGCCCGGTGCCGGTCGAGCACCAGATTCGCGGCTTGGAGAGTGCCCGAATGCTGGAGCGCGATCTCGAGGAGACGATCGCGTTTCTGATCGGCGCGCTCGGCTTCAAGAAAATTGGGGAAGAGCACGGCTGGCATCGCTACTCCGTGGGCGAGGGAGGTTCAGGCGAATACGTCGAGCTGCGCGCTGCTTCCGATTCGCCGCGCGGCGCCTGGGGCACGGGCAGCGTGCATCATCTTGCCTGGCGCGTGAACGACGACGCGCACGAGCTCGAAACGCGCGAGCGCGTTCTCCGCGCCGGCGCCCATCCGACCCCGGTGATCGATCGCTTCTGGTTCAAGTCGGTTTACTTTCGGGAACCGGGCGGGGTGCTCTTCGAGCTCGCGACCGACGGGCCCGGCTTCCATGTCGACGAGAAAATGGAGTCGTTAGGCGAGAGCCTCGTTCTTCCGCCCTGGCTGGAGCCGAATCGCGCCGCGATTGAAGCGCACCTGCCGAAACTCGCGGCACCGACCCACTTCAACGACTAAGACCGGTTCGAACGGTCATTTGATGGAGATATTCCCGCTCAATACAGTCTCGACCGGCAGTGAATAATTGTTGTCCCCCGGAATCGTATCACCCGTGACACCGTCGAAGACTCCTATTAAGGTGAGCTGTATCGTTCCCGCCCCGGGGCCGCCGGCAGTCGCAATTACCGTGAACGGAATGTCCGTGAACACGCCTCCTGGCTCAAAAGTCACGTCGGCTGTCCCACTGAATGTGACGCTGGTCGGCGCAAAAAAGGCGCTCGAGACCTGGCCTTCCACTAACATGAGTTTCAGGCCGAGGAAATCCATATTGCCAGCCATCTGACACGTGAAATGACCGTTAACTGCTCCCTTTGGAGTTAGAACGACGGCAAACCCGAAGTGAGTGCCATCAATGTCACCGTCGCCATCCAGATCTGCGTTGAACGTTCCGTTGCCTCCGCCGTTCACCGACGACGGTTGTGCGGCGGCTCCTGACGGACCGACCCAGAGGAAGATGGCCGCGGCTGCGAATAAATGACGCGCGCACCGAAGCGCAAATCTAAGTCTTTGTACCGTTAGTTTATTTTTCATAAGTCTGCTTTCTACTTGAGGTATTTGTCTTTCAGTAGTTACTATAGGAAACAATAGGTTCCTTATTGGGACCTAGTTTGTAGCTTTGCCGCTCCATCGTAGGTCAGCCTCCTCGATTTTCATTCAAGATCGAGAAAACCGTCCCACCGACAAGGACAGGAGGCATGAACGTGCCGGAGGGTGAGTCCGGGATCGTTAGTTCAAAGCCCTCCTCCTCGTCGCCGTTAAAGAGACCGGCGGCGGGGATGTTACAAGTTATGTGAAGAAAGACGCCAGGAACGACAACGCCTGGAATCGGGAGATCCTCGACCAGCTCGATTTCCATCTCGATGATGCCAGCGGCGAAGGAGCCGTAAGTTCCGATGATGTCGGTGCTGATCAGCCTCGTGGCTTTCCACGTCCCGGAAGCCAGGATGGTGTGTGGCACGGCGCTTAAGTTATCGAACTCGACGAAACTGCCCTGGCCCACAGTTTTGCTAGAATTAACGAAACCGCACCCTTCAAAGGCCATCGTGTACTGGATTCCGTTGACAGTGTTACCGAGCTCTATCGCCGCGACCACCCAGTTGGTCTTATTTCTGTCAGCCTGTGCCGGTGTACAGGTCAATATGAGCATTGCGAGTGCTGCGATTGCGCAAGTAAGTGTCTTGGCAGTGAGTAGTGATAATGTCTTTCGTGTTTTCATTTCTTAGTCTTTGGTTTTCTGGTTTGCGTGCCGATTCCAACCGGCAAGCGGTTCGTCTAGCTCATGAGCGGGTTAGCGTGAATTTCTGGTTACGATAAATTTTGGCCCGCGACGTTTTACAAGGCGTCGATTGGCGGCACCGCGTGATTCAGTCGTCCAATTGCTTAGATTGCAGCGAACCGAATCATTATGCAGAAAATCTTGAAATCGTTGCTGCCGCTCAACCTATGCGCCCGTCGCGCGCGATTCAGATATAGGCGAAGCCCGAAACCGATTGTCTCATCCTGCCCGTGCAGACCGCGGACCGCATCGCACTCTATAACTCACACGGTGTGCCAGGTCCTGAGCTAGGTGCCTAACGCTCCATTGGCTAATCCAGCCAGCCAACCAGTTAGATTGCTGGCGAACAGAGTTATGCACAATCTTTGAAATTCATTTGAGTCGCACAACTTCATGCGAAGACTTTTCAGAATCGCCTGCTTGCGACGGTTGATGGTGGATTGATTGATACTCATCGTGTTCGCCACTTCGACCTCTGTGCGTTCTTCCCAAAAGAGTTGTTCGAGCAGTCGTCGCTGCTCGGCAGGCAGGGCGGCGACAGCGCCTCGCAGATTTTCGCTGCACCGCGACCCATTTACCTTCGCGGCAGACGAAGCGGCGGAACCGGAACTGTTGAAGGGCCCGGTTTGTTCTTTGCAGGAGTCTTTCGCATCAATATAAAGCGCGTATCTCCATTCCTTGCGATAACACGCAAGGCAACGGCTCATCATCCGACAATAAGCAAAACCAGCGAACGGGACGCCTCGCTTGGGATCAAATTCACAAACAGCTTGCCAGATCGCAGCGGTCGCCACCGCGGCCAATTCTTCTATCCAATCAATCCGCGACCAGTTCGGCGGCACCTGCCAGGATCGAATCCGCTTAAACCCAGATCGCACCGCCGAGTTCAGCGCTTCATCAATCTTCCACGAATTAGCCACCTTGATCATATGGTTTCTGCTGATCCGGCATTCGTTCTGCATTGGCGGCTTTTAAGTGGGCCTCTTGTTTCCGTCTAGGCCCCTAAAAGGATAAATTTGCTTGCTGCCCGGGAAGAATCCTTCCAGCCTCCTTGGAGTTGTGAATCCCCGGAATATTTTGGAGCGGTTGCAGCGCGTTACCCGCCGGGGATCTCCCGGCTCCATCGGTCTGATGGCGCGGGAAGGCACGCCAAAAGATTTCGTCGGTTGCCGCGCTCTGTTGGTGCGCTTTCGGACTGCCTACGCCGGGGATGAGTGGAGGGCGTTGCCTGAAGTGTGGCAGGCCTTAGCGGCGAGAGGTGGCATGCAGCTCTGCGTGGTCGAAGACCGAGCCCAAGCGGTTAATCGCCAGATCGTGTCTTTTAGCATCACGGTGTTCGCAACCGATCAATTCTGTTCCGAAGCGAAGTTGGCCTTGGGCCCTTTTCTTGGCGCGCAGATCGTGCGCCGCTATTGCAGACAAAACATCCCTATCTTGGATCGTAAACAAATCGCGCGCGCCAATGCCGGGAGCGGATTAAACGTAGTCCTATGTTTTGCGGCTCGAAAAGATGATGGACTCTCAGACGAACAGATCCTGGCTGTTCGCGAAAAGCAGACTGAAGCCTTCTTCCTCTGCCATCGAGGCTATCGGCTGAAGGAGTTTTTGGCTGACGCAATCGGCGACACAGCTTTGGAGCGGAAGCTCGACTCCGGCGCTCGTCTCAGGCGCGAGTATTCGTGTTATTTTAGCAGCCAGGGACTCCAGCCGCCAGATGCTTCGCTGCGACCGCGGCTAGTTGGATTGACCAAGGAAGAAGCACGTGCCAATCCCGGCAGCCTTCTTTCGAGCCTTTTCGTTCATACGCCGCCGAAGTTTCGCTTCAGCGATTCGGAGCAATTGCTTCTTCAACACGCGATGATGGGAGAAACAACTGAAGAGTTAGCGGCATCTTTGGTCATTTCGCTGAGTACGGTGAAAAAACGTTGGCGAGCGATCTATGGGCGGGTGGCGGATATCGATCCGCAATTATTGGGCAATCCTGCTGCCGATGGGCCTAACGAAAGAAGTCGCGGCGCAGAGCATAGAAGGCATTTGCTCTACTATCTGCGGCAGCATCCGGAGGAGCTGCGGCCATTCAGTCCCGGAAACCTTTAAGCTGACATCCAGAAGGCCGAGCACGGTGCGCGCGGGGCTCTTGCACCCGGGCGAAAATTTCGACGGCGAATCGCGTTTTCGTTGAATCCGTGTTGGACGTGACCGCTCCTGCGTAGAAAGTTCCGCACTCATCCATGCTTACTGAGATCGACCGGCTGGATTTCATCCGCGATGCCCGGCCGGCGGAAGGCCTCTTCGCGGAAAAAGACTGGCTGGTCACGCCGGAGCCGTTTGCGATTGAGGAGAAATGGCGCCGTGAGCTCGAGCGGCTCGGGCATCGGATCTTTGTTTTCCAACGCGCCTGCAATCAACTCTACCTCCAGAGCGTCAAAGGGAAGCAACCGGCCTGGGTGGCGCGTTATCTCGACCTTGGGAAACCGCCGGAGCTGATCGAGTTTTCCCGGCGCAAGGAGATTCGGGACGCGCTTCCGCGCGTGATTCGACCCGACCTCGTCCTGACCGACGAAGGTTGGACGATTGCGGAAGTGGATTCGGTTCCGGGAGGAATCGGGCTCACCGCCTGGTTGAACCAGACCTACGCCGGCCTGGACGAGCAGGTGATCGGTGGAGCGGAGGGAATGCTGGAGGGTTTCGCGACCGTCCTGCCACATGGCGGCGACATCGTTATCTCGCAGGAGTCCGCCACCTATCGGCCGGAAATGGAGTGGCTCGTTAGGCAACTCAATGCCCGATTTACCGAGCGGCATTGGCAGGTTGTGGCCGCGGAAAATTATCAGCCACAACCGGGACGGGACGTCTATCGCTTCTTTGAGCTGTTCGATCTGCCGAACATTTCCGGCATCGAAGCGCTATTGCAGGCGGCCGGCAGAGGCGAAGTCTCGATCTCGCCGCCGTGTAAGCCATTTCTCGAGGAGAAAATGTGGTTCGCGTTCTTCTGGCTCCAACCGCTGCGCGAATTCTGGCGGCGCGAGCTGGGCGACAAATATTTTCGCGATCTCCAACGGATGATCCCCTACACTTGGATTCTCGATCCGACGCCGCTGCCGCAACACGCAGTTATCCCGCGGCTGGAGATTCAGGATTTCCGCGAAGCGGCCAGGTTCAGCCAGAAGGAGCGCGACCTGCTCCTCAAGGTGAGCGGGTTCTCGCCGTTAGGCTGGGGGAGTCGCGGAGTGTCGTTAGGCGCGGACCTGCCGCATGCGGAATGGGAGCGGCGGATCCACGAGGCGCTGGCGAACTTCGAGCGCGAGCCGGCCATCCTGCAACAGTTCCACAAGGGCCGGCTTTTCGATCATCCCTATTGGGAAAGAGAAACCGGCGAGCTCAAAGCGATGCGCGGGCGAGTCCGTCTGACGCCCTATTATTTTGTCGAACCCGAGAAGGTGATGCTGCGTGGCGCGCTCGCCACGATTTGTCCGCCGGACAAGAAACTGCTGCATGGGATGCGCGACGCGATTCTCGCGCCGAGCCGGTTTGCGGGAAGGTAGGGCGAGCTTCCAGCTTGCCTAACGAGCAGCTGGAAGTTCGCGCTACCCTGCGCTCAGAGCCGCAGGCCGCGCGGGATCAGCACGCGATCGAGCAGATCGAACAGCCCCTGCACGAGAAGGGCGAGAAGCGCGGCGGGGATCGCGCCTTCCAGGATGGTGGCGTTGTCGTTCAGATTCAATCCGCTCAGGATTGGCTCGCCTAATCCGCCGGCGCCGATGAGCGCGGCGAGCGTGGCGGTGCCGATATTAATGACCGCGCTGGTTTTGATCCCGGCAAGAATCGTGCGCGAGGCGAGCGGCAGGTAAATCTTTCGCAGGCGCGCGGATGGCTCGAGTCCGAGCGCAATTGCGGAATCGCGGAGCGCCGGCGGAATGTTCTGCAAGCCGCTCGCGGTATTCCGCACGATCGGGAGCAAGCCGTAGAGAAACAACGCCACGATCGCGGTCGTCGCGCTGATTCCGAGAAAAGGCACCGGCACAAGAAGCGCGAGGAGGGCGAGCGAGGGAATCGTCTGGATCATCCCCACGATCGCGAGAATCGCCTGCCCAACTGCGCCTCCGCGGCTGGCCGCGATGCCGAGCGGCAATCCGATCGCGATCGAGAGGAGGAGCGAAATGCCGGTCAGCTCCAGATGCCGGCTGATCCAGCGGACGAGCTTGCGCGGCAGGTCACGCTCGACCGCGTGATCGTTAGGGGCGTGGAAAAAAAGGGACGCAGCGTAGGCGTAGTTTTTCGTTTTCTCGGCGGCCGCATTCAGCGCCGTCATCTTGGCTTCATCGATTTTGATTTCGTTCAACGCCGCAATCGCGCGTCGATCGAGCGTCAGCCGGTAGAGATAGACCGCCTTGTACTCGGGGAAGAAATGCATGTCATCGCGCAGAATGACGAGGTTGTTCTCCGCGATTTTCGCATCAGTCGAATAGGCGTCCTTGAGATCGATCTCACCATGCGCGAGCGCGCCGTAGCCGAGCGCATGATCAATCCCGAGAACGTTAGGCATCGTTAGGCGATAGCGCCGCGCGAGCGGTCGCCAGCCATCCTGACGATCGAGGAACTCATGGGTCAGGCCGGCCTTCAGACCCGGGTGATCGCGCAAGTCGCTGATGGTCGAAACTCCGAGCTTGCTCGCCGTCTCCCGGCGCATCACGAGCGCATAGGTGTTGTTGAAGCCGAGATCGTCCGACATGCCGACGCCGAATTTTTCCAGCGCTTTGCGCATGTCGTTTTCCGAAGCCGGCCGTTTCAAAATCTCCTCGCTGATCGTGCCGGTATATTCGGGATAAAGATCGATCCGGCCGCTGCTCAATGCCTGCCAGAGAATGATCGTGCCGCCCATTCCCGGCCGCGTCTGCACGGTAAATCCGGCCTGCTCCAGCACCATCTTCGCGATCTCGCCGAGCACGTACGATTCGGTGAATTTCTTCGAGCCAACGACGATCGGCTCCGCGCCGAAGGCCGAAACAGCCACCAGAATGAGAAGGAAAAACGCTTTCAAAAATGTACGCTCCTTTGCGCGTTGAGGAACTCCCTAACGAATTCGTTCGTCGGCTGATCGCGCAGCTCGGCGACGGTTCCTTTTTGCACGATTCGGCCCTCGTTCATCAGCACGATCTCATCGGCGAGATACGCCGCTTCCGCCATATCGTGGGTCACGAGCACGACACTTTGTTGCAGGCGCAGGAAGATTTTCTTGAGGTCTTCCTGGAGCGCTGACCGGACGAGTGGATCGAGCGCGCCGAGCGGTTCATCGAGGAGGAGCAATTCGGGCGAAAGCATGAGGCCGCGCATGAGGCTGACGCGCTGACGCTGGCCTCCGGAGAGCTCCGCTGGGTAGCGATCGAGCGCCTCGGTCGGAAATTGCGAAAGAGCGCAAAGCTCCGCGAGGCGCGTCTCGGCTTGTTCGCCCGGCTGGCCGAGATGACGGGACATGAGCAGCACATTGGCGCGGGCCGTGAGATGCGGAAAGAGACCACCTTCCTGGATGACATAGCCGACGCGGCGGCGGATCTCGGGTGCGTTCTGGCGTGTGATTTCGGTGCCATCGAATTTGATTGATCCCCCGTCCGGCTCGATCAGCCGCAGGATCAGGCGAAGCAGAGTCGATTTTACGCAGCCGCTCGGACCGATCAGCGCCGTCGTTAGGCCGCGCTGGAATTGCAGATCGGTCGAGCGAAGCGCGCTCGCGCCGTTAAAGCTTTTCGTGACGCCGCTGAGTTCGAGAACTGCTCCCATGTCTGGGACGGAGCGTAGAGGGAAACGAAATGGAAGTCAGGCATCTTGCCGGACTCGGCGGCGCGCTTTCAGCCCGTCCGCTCAACTACTCGGCAGGCTGGGTGCCCGCCTGCCGAGTCAGCCAGGACGGCTGACTTCCGGGCCACGCCCGCGGGCTACATCGTCGTGAAGTGAAAGACGGCGAAGTATTTTTTCGCGTCGGTCCAGATTCTTGGCGGAAGAAAACCGGCGGAGGCAGCAAGCGCGGTAAAGCCTGTGAGGGTGTGTTTATAGGAAAACTCGGTGATGATCTTCTCGCCGTCATCGAAATGGAATTTCTGTCCGCCGAGATGCACGGACTGCTCGCCTTCGCTCACGAGATGCATCTCGATGCGAGAGGCTTTTTCGTTGTAGATAGCGCGATGTTGCCAGCGACGAAGCTTGAAATCCGCCCCCAGCTCGCGATTTGCCCTAACGAGCAGGTTCAGATTGAACTCCGCCGTGACGCCGGCGCGGTCGTTGTAGGCGGGTTCGAGAAGCTCTCTTGGCTTCTGCAAGTCGACGCCGATAATCAACCCGCCGCTGTGTCCGCACAAGCGAGCGACGCGTTCGAGAAAATCCCGGGCCACGTGCGGCTCCATGTTACCGATCGTCGAGCCGGGGAAGAAGACCGCGATATGGTCCGGGCGGCGAGCGGGCGTCGGCAGGTCAAGCGATTGGAGATAATCGGCGCAGACCGGCAACACCTCGAGCGCTGGCATTTCGCGGGCGAGCGCTTCGGCAGATTCGGTCAGGCGCTGTTTTGAAATGTCGACCGGCACGTAGGCGATTGGATTTTCAAGTTCTTCGAGGAGCATGCGCGTCTTAATTCCCGCACCCGTGCCGAAGCCGACGATCTCCGCATTGGCACCGATCGACGTCGCCATTTCCGGCATGTAACGGCGCAGGATCTCGGTCTCGGTGCGGGTGAGGTAATACTCCGGCAGCTCACAAATTTGCTGGAAAAGATCGGACCCGCGCTCGTCGTAGAAAAACTTGCTCGGCAAAATACGCGGGGAACTCGTTAGGCCGGCGATCGCCTGTTCGAGAAAATCGGATCGCGCCGGCTCGAGGTCAAGCAGCGCCACGCTGCCGGCCGGGCGGTTCATGCGGGATCGCGTGCCAGCCGGACGCCGGTGAATTGCCACCTTTTCTCCGGTTGAAAGAAATTGCGATAGGTGAGGCGAGCGTGGCTGCGCGAGGTGGCACAGGAGGCGCCGCGCAGCACCATCTGATTGCTCATGAATTTCCCGTTGTACTCGCCGAGCGCGCCGGGGCCGGCGTGATAGCCGGGGTAAGGAAGATATGCGCTGCGCGTCCATTGCCAGACATCGCCGTACATCTGGGTCAGCGTGTCGTTAGACCGGGCTTCCACCGGTGCGGGCTGGAAACGTCCTGCATCAACAAATTTTCCCTCGACGGGAACCTCCCGCGCGGCACGCTCCCATTCAAACTCGGTCGGCAGGCGTGCGCCGCTCCACTTCGCGAACGCGTCGGCTTCAAAATGGCTTACATGCGTGACCGGCTCCGATTCATCCACCCGCCGCATCCCGGCGAGGGTGAAATTGCACCAGGCGCCGTCGCGTTTCGTCCAATAGAGTGGCGCCTTCCAGCCTTGCTCATTCAGGGTTGTCCAGCCTAACGACAGCCAGAACTCCGGCCGTTTATAGCCATCGTTCTCGATGAACTCGAGGTATTCGCCGTTTGTCACCAGCCGGCTCGCGAGTGAAAACGCGGGGACGAGTGCGCGGTGTCGCGGCCCTTCGTTGTCGTAGCTGAATCCGCCGCCCTCGTGCCCGATCTCAATCAGTGTCTCTTCGAAATCGACGAAGTTCGCGGGCATAATGGGATGCGGCTCGATGATCGCGTCGCGCTGCCGGTAAACTGGATGGAGCGGGTTCTGCGCGAAGACGTGTTTGATGTCGGTGACGAGCAACTCCTGGTGCTGTTGTTCGTGATGGAGGCCGATCGTGAAAACCGGCTCAATCTGCCCAACCAACTCCTCATCCGCTTTGCCGAGCAGTTTTTCGATCTGCTGATCGATCGAACGACGGAACTTGAACGTCTCGGCCAGCGTCGGCCGCGAAATCAAACCGCGCAGATCGCGCCGATGCATGCTGCCGGCGGCGTTATAATAGGAATTAAACAGGTAGGCGTACTGCGGGTTCTGGGGTTGGTATTCCGGCATCCACGATTTCAGGATGAAAGTCTCAAAAAACCAACTGGTGTGCGCGAGATGCCATTTCGTCGGGCTCACGTCCGGCATCGATTGCACGACGCAATCTTCCGGCTGCAGCGTTTCGCAGAGCTGCTCGGTCAAGCGCCGGATCTCGCGGTAACGCGCCAGTAATCGGTCGGCGTCGCGATTCTCTTCTTGCCGGCTGGGCGGCGCGGCTGCGAGCGCCGATCTCATCTTTCCTCGCGCTCCTCTTCGAGTTCTTCGCGGCGTGCCTCAACCATCGTATCGTGCGCCGCTTCGTCGATTCCTTCAGTCACGAGTTCCTCGCCGAGAGTTTCTTCTTCCTCGAAGCCGTTCTTGGCTGCGCGGTGACCCGAGGCTCCGGCAATGTCATCCCGTTCGGCCAATTCATCCGCGATTTTTTCGCCGCCTTCCGGGACGTGATCGGGCTCGACGCCGAGCAGCTCGTTTTTTGCCTGGTTCCAATCGGCCTCAGTAAATTCAGCGGGGTTGCGTTCGTCGATCATCGCGATCTCGCGGGCTCGTTTCGTGACCAGTTCGGGCGATGGAACGCCGAGGCCATCTCCGTGGAGATCAATCTTTCCGTGCGCCGCGTGAGGTCGATCATTCATAATCGGGAACTCCTGTTCAGGTTTGGGAACTTCGCACCAATGGACGCATCGCGCATCCTTCGAAGTGTGAGCCTGCCACGTCCCGCTGCTGCACAGCTGCTGATTGGCAAATTAGGAAATTCTTCGCGACGCTTCGGAAAACTCAATTGGAGGCGGGGGCGGGAATCGAACCCGCGAATAGAGGTTTTGCAGACCTCGGCCTTACCACTTGGCTACCCCGCCGCACCGGGAACGGAGCGTAGGCGCGCGCTCCGGAGGTGTCAACGCAACGGGTCCTCGAGCGTCTTGCTTCAAGCCTGAATTCGAGCCCTCGAACGGAGTTTTTCCTTGTCAGCAGAAGGCGAAACCGCTAGAACCAGATGATGAAGCCATTCTCGCAAAACCGAAAGTCTCACGTGCTTGGACGGGCATTTCGCGGCCTTCTCGGCGTCGGCGTCCTCCAGGTGCTGGTCCTTTGCCTAACGACCGCCTCGAGCCAGGCGGCAATCGACGCCATCCGGATCGCCACTGGATTTTCTTTCCCGCTTTACGTCTGTGCGCCCCCCGGCGATAAGACGCGCATCTTTGTGCCCGAGCAGGCCGGTCTGATCAAGATCATCGATCTGTCGACGAATACCGTATTGCCGACGCCATTTCTCGATCTGACCGACATTGTTCCGACGGGGCAGGGTACCGGCATTCTCGGCATGACCTTTGACCCGAACTATAAGACCAATGGTTATTTTTACGTCAGCTACACGACGGCTAGCGGCGGCGCGTTTGGCGCTGGTCAGTCATTTGTGTCGCGCTTCTCAGTCACTTCCGATCCGAACGTGGCCGATCCTAAAAGCCTGAAGGTCGTCATCTCGGCCGATCAGCCGCAACACGATCACAATTTTGACTGGATTGGGTTTAGCCCGCGTGTTGGTGATGAAGGCAACATGTACATCTGCAGCGGCGACGGTGGCGCAAGTGAAGACAATGGCCCCAATCACCTCGAGCCGGACGGCAATGCTCAGAGCCTACAAACTTTGCTCGGCAAAATCCTGCGCATCCATATTGAAGCGGATGGCTCATATACGATTCCAGCGAACAACCCGTTTGTTGGAGTACCGAATGCGCGGCCGGAAATCTTCTGCTACGGGTTGCGCAATCCCTTCCGGGCGAGCTTCGATCCCAGGAACGGTAATTTCTTCATTGGTGACGTGGGCGAACATGCCCGGGAAGAAGTCGACATCGTCAAAGGCAATGACATGATCGGTGGTCAAAACTTTGGCTGGCGCTACCGCGAAGGTCTCATCCAGAATCCCTTCTATCCGGATAGTCCGCCACCACCGAACGCCGTCGACCCGATCTTCGACTACACGCACCTTGATACCGGCCACTGCGTCATCGGCGGCTATGTCTATCACGGCCAGATCATTGATCTGAAGAACCTTTACGTTTTCGGAGATTTCGAAGGTGCGAGCGGGACTGAATTCGCCGGCCATATTTGGACCTTTAGCTATAAGAACGGGGTGGTCTCGAACTTCACCGACATCACTTCCCAGCTCTTCCCGACGACGATCGGCGGTTACACTCTGGGTCCGCTGACCTCGCTTGGAGTAGATGGTATGGGTGAAATCTACCTCACGGATTACAACGGAAACGTCTTTAAGATTGTAAAATCCCGGGGGTGATCAGATTCGCGGCCACGCGTGGCGGGCGATCTGCAGCCGCGATTGGCAAGTTTGTGCGGGAAGGGTGATTCGTCGCTCTTCCCGCACCTGCTTTCCGCCCCGGTCGCTGCTTTCGGCAGGTGCAGATGGTCGCTCGAGAAATCTCAGCGCAATCAGATTATAAGCGTGTTGCTGACGCGTGAACTAGCTCTTGGACGGAGTTTTTCCCTTGTCAGCGGAATGCGAAAATAGTAGAAGGGCATGATGAAATCACGTTTGGAACGCAGAAACTCTTACGCGCTCGGACGGGCATTCCGGGGCTTGCTCGGCGTCGGCCTGCTCCAAGTGCTCGTCCTTGGTTTAGCGGCCACGTCCAGCCAAGCCGGCATGCAAGCTGTTCGGATCGCCACCGGGTTGAGCTTCCCGTTATACGTCTGTGCGCCGCCGGGAGATGCCACGCGGGTCTTTGTGCCGGAGCAGGGGGGCAAGATCAAAATCATCCTCTTGGCGGACAACACGGTGCTGCCCACGCCATTTCTCGATATCAGCGCAATCGTCGGGCAAGGCCAGGGCACCGGCATTCTCGGGATGACCTTTGACCCGAACTACAAGACGAACGGTTTTTTTTACGTTAGCTATACGACCAGCTCAGGCGGCGTCTTTAATTCCGGGCAGTCGTTCGTTTCGCGCTTTTCGGTTACAGCGGATCCAAACGTGGCTGATCCTCAGAGTCAGAAGGTCGTCATCACAATCGATCAGCCGCAGCACGACCACAACTTCGACTGGATTGGATTTAGTCCCCGCGCAGGTGACGCAGGCAATCTTTACATCTGCAGCGGCGATGGTGGTGCCAGCGAGGATCAGGGACCTGGACACATCGAGCCGGGTGGAAACGCTCAGAACCTGGGAACTTTGCTTGGCAAGATCCTGCGCATTCATATTGAAGCTGATGGCTCTTATACGATTCCGCCTAACAATCCTTTTGTCGGCGTAACAGGCGCGCTGCCGGAAATCTTCTGCTATGGCTTGCGCAATCCATTCCGGGCCAGTTTTGACCCGGCGAACGGCAACTTCTTTATCGGCGATGTGGGGGAACACGCTCGTGAAGAGATCGACGTTAACCCCGCCAACAATCCAACCGGCGGGGAAAACTTCGGCTGGCGCGTGCGCGAGGGTCTGATCCAGAACTCATTTTACCCGAATGATCCGCCGCCACCCAATGCAATCGATCCGGTCATTGACTACACCCACGAAACCACAGGGGTTTGCGCAATCGGCGGCTATATCTACCACGGTAGGATTCCAGACCTGAAAAACCTCTATGTCTTTGGTGACTTTTCGGGGCCGGGCGGGCAGTTTGCGGGCAAGATCATGACTATGATTTACAAAAACGGAGTTGCTTCCAATCTGACAGATATCACATCGCTGCTCTTCCCGACCAAGATCGGCGGTTACACTCTGGGGCCGCTCACGTCGCTCGGGCTTGATGCTCGCGGCGAACTCTACATTACGGATTACAACGGCAACGTCTTCAAGATTGCGAAGTCGAGGTAACAGCGCTTTCACCCCTGCGTCCGTGCTGATGGGTTGAGCAAAGCTCGCTGACTGCCGCCGCAGGTTCGGGAAGAAATACTGCTGAATTTGTGCGGGAAGGGTGATTCGTCGCCCTTCCCGCAACGTTTTTCCCGGCCAAGAGGATAACAGGCGAGAAGCGGCGAGTTGACGCCAATTTTTGAAGACTGACCACTTTCCTGGCAATTGACGTTTGAAGGTTTGGCATTCAACCGCTAAACGTTCGACCCGATGGCCGCCGATTCCTCCAAGCTTTTTGCCCGAGCCTGCGCGCGAATTCCCGGCGGAGTCAATTCGCCCGTGCGAGCCTTCCGAGGGCTTGGGCGCGAACCGTTTTTTGTCGATCGCGCGGCCGGGGCGACCATTTGGGAT
>JAICXG010000176.1 GCA_025980625.1 Chthoniobacterales bacterium | reverse complement strand
TGACTCCCGGCGATTTTCACGTTGGCGTTGTTGTAACAAATGGTGGTGCGAATCTGCTCCCAGTTTCGTCCAGGGCTAAACATGGCGTAAGAGGAGATAAATGGGATTTTACCCATCGCCGCCATGCCGGAAGCGACACTGGCCAGATTCTGTTCGGCCACCCCGACCTCGATAAAGCGGTCCGGAAACTCCTTTTTAAAGAGAATCATCTTGGTTGATTCAGTCAGGTCCGCGCAAAGACCCACCACATTGGAATCCTGCCGGCCCGCGAGGAGAAAGCCTTCTCCGAATCCCTGCCGGATGGCTATCTGTTGAACGTCATCGTCGAAGACTTTTGGGTTCAAGTCATTCATGCTCGCTTCTGATCTTCCCGCCGAGGGTGCGCAGCTCGGCCAGCGCCAGCTTTGCCTCCTCTTTGTTCGGAGGTTTCCCATGCCAGTGAAAGTCGCGTTCGAATTCTTTCACTCCTTTGCCCGGAATCGTATGAGCGATGATCATCGACGGCTTCTGGAAAACAGCTTTGGCTCTCTCGACCGCTCCGACGATATCTCGAAAGTTATGTCCGTTAATCTCCTGGACGTTCCAGTTCCAGGCCTTCCACTTATCGGCCAAAGGTTCCAACGCCATCACGTCATCCGTAAAGCCGTCGATCTGGATATTGTTGCGATCGAGAATGGCAATGAGATTGCGCAGTTTCTCCTTGCCCGCGAGCATGGCCGCTTCCCAGCTTTGGCCTTCGTCTAACTCGCCATCACTCATCAGGCAATAGATATAACGGTCACTGCTGCGACCCCGATCGATCCTATCGGCCAGAGCCATGCCCACGGCCTGCGACAAACCGGAACCGAGCGGTCCGGAACTGGTCTCGAGCATGGGGAGGAATTCGCGATGCGGATGTCCCTGCAAACGAGAACCGAACTTGCGCAATGTCATTAGCTCGCTCACCGGAAAATAGCCGGCGTGCGCCATCGCGGCATAAAGGACGGGACAGATATGACCGTTCGAAAGGACGAGCCGGTCGCGCTCGGGCCAGGCCGGATTTTTTGGATCCTGTCTTAGGATATGAAAGTAAAGCGCGGTGAAGATATCCGCCATCCCGAGCGGACCGGCGGTGTGACCGGAACCCGCTTCGACCAGCATCTCGATAATCGACTCGCGGATTTGATTGGCGCGATTTTCCAGCGCTTCAATTTCGTTATCAGTTAAAGCCACAATTCGCCCATCCAGGAGAGGAGACACCGATTAACTCTCCTATATTCAATGCAGCGCCCGTGCTTCCTGAGTGTTCGTCCGCCATACGAAAGTTTTAGTGCTGCTCTAACTCTTCCGGGACTCGCGTGAGCATCTAACTCACGTTGATTTTGTGGGCGTGCGGTTTTGCGCCTTCACGCTTTGGCAGAGTAATGCGTAACACGCCGTTTTTGAATTCGCTCTTCGCCTTCGCGCCATCCACTTCTGTCGGGAGCGGGATGGTGCGCTCGAACGAGCCATAGGTTCGCTCCGTCCACTGCCGTCCTTTTTCATCGGAGCCGCGCTCGGAGTGTTTCTCCCCACGGATGGTGAGCTCATCGTCGGTCACGTTTATATCGAGATCCTTTGATTCGATCCCGGGAAGCTCGGCGCACACTTTCACTTCCTTTTCCGTTTCGGTCACGTCCAAGCGCGGAGTGAAGATGGTTTCACTTTCCGCCGGCCAGTTCCCGGTGAGAGCGTCGTCAAAGACGCGGTTGAGCTGCGAGCGCAGATAGCTGAAGGGATCATCCCGGCGCGCCAGTTCGCGGCGTGATCCACGCCATGGAATGATGTCATGTAAGAGAGCCATAAGTGTCCTTTTCTAATGATGTCTTTATTATCTGTTCGCTCTTCGAAAGCAGAATGGTTTTAGGTAAATGCGCCGAAGCACCCGCGCCCTCAGCGAATTTCTCTTAACCCATCACTGGTTCCAAAGTGGTGGAATAGAACTGCCGAATTGCGCACCCGCTGCTTCGGGATGCCTCCGAGATTCTAACTCAAGCTTTCTTCCCGATCAGTTTCTCAAACGCCGCGGCATCGAGCGTTTCTTTGGCGAGAAGTTCTCCAGCGACACGGTCGAGCTCGTCACGGTGTTGCTCCAAGATTCCCTTAGCTTCGGCATAAGCTTCATCCAAGAGTTTTCTGACTTCTTCATCGATCTGACGCGCCGTCTCTTCGCTGCAATCGCGCTGCAAGACGCCATCCATCCCTCTGCCGGCGAGCATCGGGTTCTCCCGTCGCGCACAGTGAATCAGACCGACGACTTCGCTCATCCCGTAAATCGTCACCATTTGCTGAGCGAGCGCGGTCGCGTGCTCGAGGTCGTTCTCCGCGCCCGTGCTGATCTCATGAAACTCAATTTCCTCCGCCGCGCGGCCGCCGAGCATGCCTTTGATTTTATCGAGCAGGGCGGTTCGGCTCAGCAGGTAACGATCGGTTGTGGGCAGTTGCATGGTGTAACCGAGCGCGGCGCGGCCGTGCGGGATGATGCTGATCTTGTGGACGGGATCGGCGTCCTTGCTGTAGCGCGCGATGATGGCGTGACCGGTCTCGTGGAACGCGACCCGGCGTTTCTCCTCTTCGCTTAAGCGGCGGCTCCTGCGCTCGGGGCCGGCCACAACTTTTTCCACCGCATTCTCCAGATCACTTTGGGTAATTTCGGTGGCATTGTGGCGTGCCGCGAGCAGGGCGGCTTCGTTGATCACATTGGCCAGATCGGCGCCCGAGAAGCCAGGTGTCTGCGCCGCGATTTTCCGCAGGTCGGCGCCGGTTTGCAGCGGTTTGCCGCGCACGTGCAGTTTCAAAATCGCGAACCGTCCATCCAGATCGGGAGCGTCCACCAGGACCTGGCGATCGAACCTTCCCGGCCGAAGCAAAGCCCGATCCAGAACCTCAGGGCGGTTAGTCGCGGCGAGAATGATGACGCCGACGTTGGCCTCAAATCCATCCATCCCGACCAGAAGCTGATTTAGCGTTTGCTCACGCTCATCATTGACCGCGCCCATGTGCACGCCGCGCTCCCGGCCGATCGCGTCCAGCTCGTCGATGAAAACAATGCACGGCGCCTGGCTCTTGGCCTTCTCGAAAAGATCGCGCACCCGGGCCGCGCCGACACCGACAAACATCTCGACAAAGTCGCTCCCGCTGATGAGGAAAAACGGCACGTGCGCCTCGCCCGCGACCGCGCGGGCGAGCAAGGTCTTGCCCGTGCCAGGCGGCCCGATGAGCAGGATGCCTTTCGGGATCGTCGCGCCGAGTGCCTCGTAGCGTTGCGGGTCCTTCAGAAATGCGACGACTTCCTGTAACTCGAACTTCGCTTCGTCACATCCAGCGACATCGGCGAAAGTCACGCCCGTCTCTTTGTCGGCGACCAGTTTCGCCTTGCTCGCGCCGAAACTCATCAGGCCCTGACGAAGTCCGCCGAGGCGACGGGCGAGAAATTGCCAGACGAAAAACATGATCGCGATCGGCACGATCCACGACCACAAAGCCTGGGAAAGAACACTGGGCCGCTCGCCGGAGAATGTGATCCCGGCTTTTTCCATCTGCCGCTCCAGATCGACATCGTCCACTCGCTCGGTGCGAAAGAGGAAACTTGGGGGCTTTTTCTCGGCCGGTGATTTTGCGCTGGTTGGGGAAGCCGCAGCTTTCGTGTTTTTCCTGTTTCCGTTTGCGACCTCCGCAGTCGATGTAGCCGCGGGGGATGCTGTAGCTGGGGGCGAGGCTGGAACTTTTTTGCCGGACTTGTCCTTCTCGGCAGCGGGAGGCAGACCGCGAATCTGGCCGGTGATTTCCGAATCGCTCACGGTCGCGTTCATGACTCGGCCCTGCGCCAGGAGTATCTTGAATTCGCTGTAGGGGAGCGTTTGCACAGTCAATCTGTGCGCCGCATCGAGCCAGAACCACTGGAGAGCGATAATGATCAGGAAGAGCCAGATGAATCTGCCCCAATGCGCCGGCGGATGCTGGCCTGGCGGCGGCAACTGGCCATGAGGCGGAGTCCGGGTCTTATTCCCGCCGTCGCGCTGGAACATATTCATCACTTTTCATCCTAGCCAAAGCAGGGTCGCATCCAAGCGGCGCATGACAACCGAGCGAGCCTGCGAATTTTTCTGAGCAAGCACCGGGTTATTTTCCGGCGGCTAACGGACCAAGGCGGAACTGGCTGTCATGAGCCGTTCACAATCATCAAAGATAAAGCTGAGACGGATCCTTCGGCTTCATCCGGGATGAGTGGCGTCTGCATTTAAGAGATGGCTGGATGGTTGTAGCAATAGAGAGAGTCACTCACACTGATCAGCGCGTGGTCATCGCCGGCTCGTGCTGCTTCCTTGATTCGAGAAAAGCTGTAATCTTCGCCAGCTCCTCCGGCTGCAATGATTTCCCGAAGGCCGGCATGTTGACTCCACCGTTTACGATCCGAATAACTATGTCACTCTGACTGAGACGGTCGGCGACATAGCTTAGATCAGGACCGCGCCGGCCGCCGTGGCCCTGGATAAGATGACAGTTAAGACATGACTTTTGCTCGAACAACCGCGCGCCTTCAAAGACCGGGCCGCTCGTCGCGCCAATCATCCGCGGAGTGAGTGGCTGAGGATCAAAGTTAGGCGACCAGGGCGAGCGAGCGCCGGCGACCCAAAGCGAGCCGATCATGATCACACTCAGGAGCACGACGGCAATCGCCCATGGGCGGCGTGATGGGGCGCGTTCGCCGCGGTTGTTCAACATCGGAACGACCAGTAGCAGGATGCCGATCACCGCCGGGGCCAGGATCATGACATAGCCTTCCAAGGCGGGCGGAATCAGCGCGAGCACGGCGAAATACCAAAGCAAATACCAGTCAGGCCGGGGATCGGCTTTGAGGATACTTGGGTCGGGTGGCTTATCGAGCGCGGGTGGGCCGAAGCAGATGGCGAGGAGGGCAATGGCAACGATTAAAATTGTGCCCACGATAAAGTCTCGCCAGGCGCCATCAGGCCAGAACGGAACGCCGCTTTTCTGTATCAAGGCGTGATACTCATCGCGGTAGGTCTCCGGATTAACCGGCTTACCCGCGATCGGCGGTTCGGAGATTCCGTGACGCAGAACGAGCCAGAGATGGAGCGCGATGAAAATGAAGATCAGCGCCGGCATGAGAAACACATGGATCGCGAAAAAGCGGCTGAGGGTAGCGCCGCCGATGTTCGTTCCCCCGAGGATGAACTCGGCCAGCCAATTGCCGATGAGCGGAACGCGCCCGGCCTGCTCGGCCGCGATCACCACCGACCAGGTGGCATTCTGGTCCCAGCGCAGAAGTTGCCCGGTAAAACCCATCACGAGAGTGAATCCGAGAAGCAGCACGCCGGTTGTCCAATTCATCTCGCGCGGAAACTTATAGGCCCCAAACAAGAAGGTCTGCGCCATATGCGCGCCGACCATCAGGACCATGGCCGAGGCGCCAAAGTAATGCATGCCACGCAGGAAACTCCCGAGCGGCGCCTGATCGGTGATGAACTTAAGAGTGTCGTAAGCCTGCGACGCCGAAGAGACATAGGAGAAACTCAGAGCCACACCTGTCGCCACCTGAACGATGAAAGCTACCAGGGTTGCGCTTCCAAAGGTGTACCACCAGCGCGCATCCCGCGGCACCAGGTGTTTGGCCGCGGGGCCGATCAGATCGGCGATTCCAAGGCGGTCATCGACCCACTGCCAGGCCTGGATCGCGAGCCGCTTCATAAGGTGGTCGTGATCGGAATTGGAGCCGATTTGATTTCCACCTGTCCGTGCGCGATTCGCACCTCCTGGCGGATCAGCGGCGCG
>JAICXG010000162.1 GCA_025980625.1 Chthoniobacterales bacterium | reverse complement strand
TTAGCGCGACGAACACGATGCCGGTGGCAAGAACGAGCCGCCACGGTTGATGAAGACGATGACGATGATTGAGTTTCATGAATACCTCCGAAGTTGAATTGAGCGGATTGCTCTCGCTCGTTCTGAAGGAACGGGCGGCGAAGTCAACCATGAATCTGCCGCGACACCCATCCAGCGGCTGCGCGGCGCGCGTTAGAGTTCGAGCGCCCAAGCGGATTTGCAGTTGTGGCACTGCTGGCGCGGTCTTGGCCCCGTTCAGTTGCAAGCCAGGTGTGTTAAAAAAGCTGCCAGCCGGTTCAAAAAAAACGTGGCCGAGCACTCGTTCGGCCGGCAAATCGCGCTCCGGTCACGCAGCGCGAACCCAGAAAGGAATCGGTTCGCCGGGTTCGAAGATCCGCGTCTTTGTCATCGAGGATCACCCGGCGACGGCGCGAGCCTTAAAGATGTTTCTTGAGACCAGCGGTTTCAGCGTGGAAGTGGCCTGCGACGCGAAGTCGGCACTCGAGCTGGCACCGCAGATCGAGTTTGATGTTCTGCTCTGCGATCTTAACCTGCCCGATGGGACCGGTTGGGATTTGCTCACCGCCTTAAGAAAGACCAGGCCGGACGTGCGTGCGCTCGCCTTTTCGGCCTTCGACGACCTTCACCATGTGACGCGGAGCCGCGCCGCGGGCTTTCTGGAACACGTCGTGAAAGGCGCACCCGCCGAAGAATTGGTCGTGACAATCCGCAATGCTGCGACCGCCCCGCTCCTGCCCTTGAAGAAACCAAGGCGGCGCTCAGCCAGCAAGCCTCGATCGCGCGCCACGAGCCGGAAGTCGCCAAGGCAGAAAGGATAACTCTGCCGGCCGCCGGTCTGTTCACCGGCAAGCAGGATAGTTACTTCCCGGCTCAAGGCATGTAACAGCTTGCCGACCCTGCCGGAGCGATAACTGCTGATTCCGCGCTGACTCTATTTCGCTAACTGGTAGAGATACTCGACGTAAGACATGACCGCGTCATCAAACCCCGCGATTTTCGGGTTTGACGATTCGATCAGGTAATACTCATCCGGTGCATGCGCGCCGCTCCCGTGGCCAAGGCCGAAGTGACTCGCGCCCAGACTTAGCGGCGGATTGGTAAAAACATAACCCGGCCAGGAGCCGCCGAGTCGCGGCAGCACGACGGGATCGAGCCCGTGTTGGTTGTATACGGCTTCCTCGGCTTTGACCACTGGTGAGTCAGCCGGCGTTGTCGTCGGGTCATAACCGCCAGTCATATTCACATCAATATCGCCGTAGCCATGCTTCGCGAGATGATTCTTGAGCGCTGCAAGCGCGGCTTGCGCGGTTTGGTTAGGCACCAGGCGCAGGTCGAGCTTTGCGATCGCTTTGTGCGGGAGAATGGTCTTGCCGCCGGGACCGGTGTAACCCCCTATGATCCCTTCGATATTCACCGTCGGTTCGCCTGACATCCGTTGCAACGCCTCCGTCCAACTGATGTCGCGCACCCATTTCTTCACACCCATGATTTTCTTCGCGTCGGCTTCATTCAAGCGCCTGGCTGCGGTATCAATCATCTGCTTTTCCGTCGCGCTGAGCGGCCGCACATTTTTCGTCAGGCCCTCGATTGTTGGCTCGGTGGCGTCTTCGTTTACGAGCGTGCTCAAGGCCTTGACCAGATGCCAGACTGGGCTATCGACCCGCGCCTTGTTCGAGGAATGAATGTCCTTGAGCGGACCGCGCCCCCACAGCTCGCCCGACGACGTGAGCTCGACTTCGACGACGCCTTTCGCGCCTAACGTTACTGTCACCATTCCGTCGAGGTCCTGAGCAGCGAAGGGCATGAAAATTCCAACGCACTTTTTTAACGCCTGCTCGACCTCCGGCTTGTGCACGACCTGCGGGAAATGTGGCGACCCGATCTCTTCTTCGCCTTCCGCGACAAAGACGAAGTTGACCGGCATCTTACGCCCGGCCGCCAGGATCGCGTGCAGCGCTTCGAGGAACGTCGCCTCCGGACCTTTCTGGTTCACCGCGCCACGGCCGACCATAACCTTTCCAAGGCCGGGCTTGTCGACGATCTTCGCTTCTGTCGGGGGCGAGGACCATTCCTTTGGATCGAACTGTTTCACGTCGTACATGAAATAGAGCCCGACGGTTTTCGGCGCGCCCGCGTCGAGGGTGGCGAAGACTCCCGGTTTGCCTGACGTCTCAATCCTTTCCGCACGCTGGAAGCCGGCCTCCTTCAGCAGCTTGATCATATAATCCGCGCCTTCGGGATAACCGCGATCCTCCGCCGCGATCGAGACTTGGCCGATCCAATCCTGCAAACGTTTAATAGCTTGGTCGTGCTCTTTTGTAACTTGTGTTTTGACGTCGGAAAAATCGTTTTCCCCCGCCTGAGCGCGGGTGTTCGTTAGGCCAAACGCGAGCGCGCCGGCGAAGAGCGAGAGAAGCGTGCGTCGAATCATGACTATTCTATCTGTCGCGCTTTGCACACGCGCAAGCGGAAACGCTAACCTCTCGCCCGAAGCAAAACACCTTGAAACTGATCGACGATCTGTTATGACCCGCTGAGCCATATGTCCAAGGTCGATTTCATCGGAATCGGTGCACCAAAGTGCGGCACCACCTGGCTTTCCGCGCAGCTCGAAGCCCATCCCCAGATTGGTTTCGCGCCCGACAAGGAGGTCTATTACTTCGCTGACACGATTTTGCGGCGAATCGCGGGAAAAGAGCTGGGTTGCTTTGAACGCGGTGACTCCTGGTATCACATGCAATTTCCGGCAGCTACCGGAGCGATTACCCGCCGGGGAGAGTTTTGTCCTTCCTACTTTTATTCGGAAGAAGCCGCGGTGCGCATCGCCGCCTACCGACCCGACATCAAACTCCTGCTCGCCCTCCGGCCGCCGATCGAGATGATTTACTCCTGGTATTGGTACAACCGCAACGCGGTGATTGCGTCCTTACCTCGCACCTTCGCCGAGATGATGGAAAATCCTTTTCTGCGCGACCTCGGCTGCTACGCCCGCCATCTCAAGCCGTATCTCGATCGTTTCCCGGCGGAAAGCTTTCTCGTCGTCCAATTCGACGCCATCCGGCGCGACCCTGACCGCGTCCGCGAGCGCACCTACGAATTCTTGAATGTTGACCCGAATTATAAGCCACAGATCGAATCGAGTAAGAATGCGGCCAGGGCGCCGCGTTTTCCCCTCGTGCAATCCGCCGCGCAGCGCGTCTACGAAGGTGTTGCCGCGCTCCCTGGCGTTGGCGCCGTTCTGAAATCGCCCACAGTCGCGAAGACGCTGCAAACCGTTTACCACCGGCTTAACAGCAAGGCGCAGAAATATGAGTCACTCACGCCGGAAGAGCGGGCGAAGTGGGAGTCGTATTATGCAGCCGACCAGAAAGAGTTAGCGGAGCAGTTATCCGGACTGCGCGTGATCGACTCTAAGCCATCTCATAAATAGCGCGTCATCCCGAGCGGAGCGCAGCGAAGTCGAGGGATCCCGTAGAAGTCACCTTCAAGCTTGCGCGCCGGGATCCCTCGGCTTCGCTCGGGATGACAGGCTTTTTGGATTTATGACGACTGATGGCTTCTAAGGGAACGTGGGAACGAGTCACTCTGGCGAACGGTTACTAAAGCTCGAGACTGGCCTGCTTCGGCGCCCTGGCTTCCGCGGTCATGCCGCCAAACTTTTTCACCAGCTCATCGAGCTTGGCGATATAGTAATCGACATTCTCGTCGCGGTTCTGCGGGTCGAAGTCGGTCACGAGCTTGGCTGCTTCGTAGGCCGCGACTTTTTTGGGAGTCGCTTTGATATAGTAACTGATTTGGTCGCCCGGCTTATAATTGCGGCCGCTCGTTAGGGCGAGCTCGTAGGCGGCGGCTTTGTTGCGGCCACCCCCGGCGATCTTCTGCCGGTATTTTTCGAGTGAATCCTGAAGCGTGTCGGTCTTCATCAGCATCTCGATTGGCCATTCGCGATCGCGGATGTTTTGCGCGAACTGATCGCGCAAGGCCGCAATTGCTTCGGGTTTTGCTTCCATCAGGAGCTTGATTATCTCCTCAACGAAAACGCGCTGGAATTTTTCCAAGCCGCGCGATTTCAAAGCGCCACCCTTGATGATCACTTCGCCTTCCTGAGTTAGAAGGGCGTAGTTCTTGGCCTTGTAACTAAACATCGCCTCAAACTGTTCGTCGAACTCGACTTCAATGCCGGGCGGCAGAATCCTGGCAAGGCCGCCGCTCAGTTGCTCGATCGATTTACCCTCACCCCCACCAGTTTTAGAAATGGGAACAGGCGTTTCTTCTCCCGTGGCGAGAAGGTTGGGATGAGAAAAATACGGCGGAACGAAGTAGATACCATCGGTGTCCACCTCGATTACTTGGGCGCCTTGCGCCTTGAGCCAATCAATCATCTTTTTGAGTAGGTCGCGGCCGATCTGAGTCACACGCGCGGCGGCCTCGAAATCGGCGAAGTTACCCTGGGCGAAGCCGAGATAACCATAAAAGCTGTTGATCAGGATCTTAAAGGTGTTTTGCAGGGCATGGAAATGGCGCCGCGCCGCTGGATCGCTTGCCGCTCGCATGTCACTCTTCGCCTGAAGACGAAACGTGCGCAGATCAGTGAGGAGATGGCGAAAGATCTGGAGCTGATCAGTTACCGGGAAACAATCGAACTGGAGCATGATCGAGGGATAGAGCGAAGCGACATCGCAATGCCAGACGTTTCGCGCCACGCCGGTGAAGAAGATATCGGTGTAACCGCCCTCGAAGCTTCGCGCCATCGGCATCTCAGGAAGGCTGTGCCGTTGCCGGAAATACTCGCGCAGGAAAAGGGCGTTGATGCGGGTGGCGTTGCCGCGCACGATCACGTCCTGGTAATTATAGGGAAAGATCTGCGCCTGGATGAAGTAACTCGGGCTAAGTAACTCCGCCATCGCCCGGGTTTCGCGCACCGCGCACAGGGCGCGCTCCCGATACCGGGATGGATCATTGAGCCAGGCGCGTTGCAGCTGTTTGCCGGATAACTGTGAAACCTCGGCTATGTTCGTTAGGCCAAAGTGCTCCGCCACCTCGCCCCGTTCGAAGCCGGTAAGCGAGCGCATCCCGACGTCGTAAAACTGCGCGAGCAAAAAGGTATCGACGAAATGCCGGCCCTCGACTGTGAACTTGGGGTAATCGATCGTTTTCTCCGCGATCTGAAGCCGCGACGGACGCGAGCGCAGAAACCCACCGCTGCGACCCCAATCGAGTTTCGTCTTCGCCTTGCGCGCGCGCGCCACGAGAAAGGGCAGATCGAACTTGAAGAGGTTGTGGCCTTCGATCACATCCGGGTCGCGTTCCTTGATTATGTTCGTTAGGCGCTTGATCGCGCCGTGCTCCGATTCCTCGATCGCGCGCGGATCGACCTCGAGCAATTCCTCCCAGCCGTTGTTGTCGGAGAGGGCAATGCTCGTGATGTGATCCTCCGCCGCCGCTTCGAGATCGCCCCCGGCAAAGGAGAGCACCTCGATCTGCATCCGTTTGAGTTCTTCAAAGGGCAGTTGCTTGAAAAGGGTGCGCCCGGTGTGAGTGAGGTAATGCTGCACGGGATCGCTCAACCCGAAAAAGTTGCGCCCGGCCCGCTTCAACCCATTGCGGAGCGCGATTAATTCCTTCCAACTGTCGGTCGTTACCAGCCAATTGTATTTCAGGTCGCCGCTCAGTTTCTCCGCAGTCGTTAGGCCGAGATCGGCAACGTCGCTATCCGCCCAGAGAAAAGGATGAAACTGCTCGAGTTCGCAGGTCGTAGAGCCATTCTTTTCCCGGCGATAGACCTTTACCGTCCCCGTCTCGCCCAACTCGATCGCGACGATCCGGGGAGTCGGATCGGAACCGAAAAGCAACTCGTTGTCCTCAAAAGCCATCGCGGAACGATGGCACACCTTGGGGCTGATTCGAGTGACCGCAGCGTCCGGGAGCCTGTTTGCGATCGAAGGCGCCCCGGAACGGCCAGCGAGAAGAGACGACGCGATCAGGCCCCTGCGCCTAGGTCCCACCAGAATGATGGGACCTACGCGGAACCTTCGTTAGGCCAGATCAAGGGTAACGAGGGTCGGCTCGTCGATCGCTTCCGTAACGAGAAGGCCGTGATCTCGCTGGTAGGCTGCGAGCGCGGCGCGGGTCTGCGATCCCACAATGCCGTCGATCGCGCCTGGATAGTAGCCTTGGTCGCGGAGCGCGATTTGCACGTTCTCGATCACCTGGCCAGGGGCAGCCTCGTTAGGGGCATAGATCGGCTCGCTATAGATATAGTTATTGTAGATCGGACTATAGCCGTAGGCCGGATACCACCAACCGTCCCACCAGTAGAAATAACCGCCGCCG